>JAGORQ010000021.1 GCA_018062705.1 Candidatus Shapirobacteria bacterium | reverse complement strand
TTCTTCAACAGCTTGATCAAGAGACTGTTCAAGATCAATATTGCTAGAGATTTGTTGAAATATTGCCAATAGTTCAGGCTAGCTGATGGTAGTAGGATCATCAGGCAAATTGAATAATAAATTTTTGTTTTGGGGATTGGTAATAAGTCGAGAAAAATTTACCAGTATAGTTGGGTAATAATCTGAGGGGATTGATGGGGCAGATAAACCTGACGAAGTAAGATAATTGGAAACAATGTCTATATTGTTATTGAAGTCATCTAATTTCATATTGGGTCTTTATTATATTAATGTGGAAGGAGTAAAGTGTGGAAATTGTGCAAAAATTTATAATATTTTTTTTAATTTTGGAAAAATACCTGTCAGTGTTTTTTTAGTAGTTTTTAATTTGTCTTCTGCTGATATTAAAGGCGAGGCTTTCTGCTCATGATTAGCGGCCACGGCCAAAGTGGCCAAAGAAGCCACTAAAGTAAATAACGCTGTAGGGATGGCTATTCCAGGTTCGGTTGATGCTTGCGAGGCTACACCAACAGTCGCAACTATTCCAAAAAAGGATAACGTATTTAGTACTCGGGATGTGGCAAGGTCTGACTTGGCGTGTGTACCAAGCTCACGCTGATATTTAACTATCGCTTCTGATAACATCATGGCTGGGTTGCATGAAGGACGTTCTTCTAAAGGCAACATTGCAGACTGGATTTCCTCCTCCCCGGAAGCCAATAATGCGCTGGTGGCGAGCATTGTCTGAATTAATTGGTCATCATCCTTATTGCCAGGTTGTAATTTTTTGAGATCGTACCGCAAACCTTCTGGATCAAAAATTTCTGAATCAATTTTAGAAGGATCGTCAGTATTCTGAGAAAACACTTGTTGAATAACTTCAGTACTTAGATTTAATAATGTTTGGTTTTTGGTTCTATCAGATATGCGACCACCTTTAACAAGAAAAACGGAGAACTCATTTGGTGGATCAATATATCTTGGAGTCGGTACAAAAACCAAAGCAGCTGGGGTATCACCTATTAATAAGTGATGTTGATATAGGAAATCCCTTTCTGGAGATTTTTTGGGAAAGTATAAAAAGGAGAGTTCGGAGCGATCAACTTTGGCTAAATCAGTAGTTATTGCTGGTAAAGATTTGTCGCTAACTGGCACTTCTGTTAGAACACTTGTATATCTACCTAGGACGCTGTTTATATTGATTGTGTCTCCAATTTCTAAAGGAGGTTCTCTATGTATTTGAGGGCGATGGTCACTGTTGATTGAATTTTTACTCATGACTACAATTCTAGTTCACAAACGTAGAAAAATAAATAGTACAAATTTTAGTTGCAGAGACACACTTGCCAAGACTGGTAGGGAGTGTCTCTACAAAAAAATGTTTATTCCTTCCCCCCAGTCAACTTGGTAGTTAGTTGGAGCTGGACGGATTGAGGAACTGGATCGTAGTGAGAAGGTTCGATGTAAAATGATCCTCGACCTTGGGTGAGCGAGCGGATGACGGTTGCGTAACCGCGGATAGCCTCCAAAGGAATCAGGGCATTAATTGTCGTAAAACCAAAAGACTCAGTAGTGCCACCTATTTGACCACGACGAGCGGACAAATCACCGATGACTGTGCCTAAGAACTCGGAAGGTGTAGCCACCTCCATCTTCATCACCGGCTCCAAAACTAAAGGTTTGGCCTGGACAAAGGCGTCTTTGATGGCATAAGCACCAGCGAGTTTGAAGGCGGCTTCGGAAGAATCAACATCGTGATAACTTCCGTCATAAACGATAACTTTGATGTCGTTGCAGGGATAACCGGCGATTATACCCTTGAGCAAGGTTTCGCGGACACCTTTTTCGATAGCCGGAATGAAGTTGCTAGGAATAGTTCCACCCTTAACGGCATTGACAAATTCAACACCCTCACCACGAGCCTTGGGTTCAACTTTGATTTTGCAGTGACCGTATTGACCATGACCACCTGACTGATGAATATATTTACCTTCACCTTCGGCATTGGCAGAAATAGTTTCTCGGTAGGCAACTTGGGGAGTACCAGTTTTAACATTGACACCAAACTCGCGTTTGAGACGGTCAACGATAATTTCGAGGTACAGTTCGCCCATACCAGCGATAATGGTTTGGCCAGTTTCGTGGTTGTAGGATACTTTGAAGGTAGGATCTTCAAGTGATAGTCTGTTGAGAGCAACAGATAATTTTTCCTGGTCATCAGTAGTTTCTGGTTCAATTGAAAGAGAAATGACTGGCTCAGGGAACTGGATTGGATTGAGGGAAATGGGTGCATTTTTGTCGGCTAAGGTGTCACCAGTATAGGATTCCTTCAGACCAATGCAGGCGATAATTTCTCCAGCATAACCCTCTTCAATACCTTCACGTTTGTCGGCATGCATGAGAAGTAAACGGCCAATACGTTCAGATTTTTGACGAGTGACGTTGTAGACCTCAGAACCGGCACGAATGGTACCAGAATAAACCCTAACATAGGACAAAGTACCAACGTGAGGATCGGTTTGAACTTTGAAAAGTAAAGCTGAGAGTGGTTCGTTTTTGACGGGGTGACGGAGCAACTTTTCGTTGGTGGTAACATCAAAACCTTCGATAGGGGGAAGGTCAACTGGGGAGGGAAGGTAGTCGACGATGGCGTCGAGAATGGGATGAATACCTTTGTTGCGCCAGGCAGCACCACAGTAAACTGGGAAGAGTCTGCGGGCGATAACTGATTTGCGAAGTGAAGCTTTGAGCTCAGCAACGGGAATTTCCTCATCATTGAGGAATTTTTCCATTAAGACTTCGTCTTCGGCAGCGATTTTTTCAACCATGATAGCCCTGGCTTTGGCCACAGCATCGGAATAATCGGCGGTAACGTCTTTGACGGTAAACTCCATCCCCTGCTCATCCTTGTCGTAAACAATCATTTTTTGAGACATGAGGTCGATAACACCAACATGGGCATGTTCTTCACCAATTGGCAAAACCATGGGGATAATTGGACAGCGAAGCTTGGCAGTGATGGAATCGAGGGTGCCCTGGAAAGAAGCACCGACCTTGTCCATTTTGTTGACAAAGGCCAAACGAGGCACCTGGTACTTGTCTGCTTGACGCCAGACAGTTTCGGATTGGGCCTGTACACCAGCATTGCCGTCGAAAATCATGATAGCGCCATCGAGAACTCGGAGTGAACGTTCGACCTCGGCGGTAAAGTCCACATGTCCGGGAGTGTCGATAATATTGATACGATAATCGTGCCAAAAAGTAGTGATACAAGCGGACTGGATGGTGATACCGCGTTCGCGCTCTTGAACCATGGAGTCGGTGGTGGTAGTACCAGCATCGACGGAACCAATTTTGTGAATTTTACCAGTGTAGAAAAGAATACGCTCGGTAGTGGTGGTTTTACCTCCATCAATATGAGCAATAATACCGATGTTGCGGACTTTGTCCATAGCAACATCACGGTTTTTGGAAAGTTTAATAGCATCAGCCATAGGTTTTAAATCCCCCTATCCGACTTCGTCGGATTTTCCCCCTTTGAGAAAAGAGGGACTATAAGGTTAAATTATTTCAAGAATAATAAAAATATTAATAAAAAACGGCACTAAAACGCCGTATTTGGGTGAAATATGATAACACAAAAAATGCGGTTTATTAGTTTGTGATTGCCTCAAGGATAAAAGTGAATCTTTTCTTGCTAGGACCGGCGACTATTGTGAAATCTGAACCCTCATGCAAATTTTTTACAACCTTTCCGTGTGCAATTGTAGAGTCTCCCTCTATTTCATTAAGAGTTAGTATCTGGAAATCACCTCCATGATGGTTAATATGAGCATCAACCACTCCTTTTTTTTGCCCTTGTATTAGATGGAAAGTTAGACCTACATCTGGATCTTCTTCTATATCAACACGCATAAACGGGGTTGCTAAAGTGGCCTGGACATCTCCATATAAACGTGACTGGTTGCAAGTAATTTCAAGTTTGTTGAACTCGAGAACACTTGTTGCAAACTCTATTTTATTTGCCGAAATATTCATAATATATTATAAGATGTGTAACCAATATATACAAGTGGGGTAATGAATTTAGCTAGAGCTTAGTTAGGGAGAATCTCAATTTATTAGGCCCGTGTTTTATCTCAAAGTTTTTACCAGGCCTAACATTGGTTATTAGATAACTGTCTGGTAGCGTAGGATGGACTTGCATCATAGTGTCGGTAAATCCAGTGATTGTAAGCCGTCTTCCGGGTGCACCAATAACGGCAGTGACAAAACCTCTGTCTCTGCCCGGTTGAAGTACCATTCCAATATCAGTATCTGCATTAATATCAACTCGGCAACTAGTCGTTTCTTTGACTTTTATTTGGCCAGATTCTAGTAGAGAATCAAAGCATCGAAAAATAATGCCGTTAAAAACGACTATTTGAGTTCTAACTTCTACCTGACTGACGGACGACATTATATATTATAAGATGTTATATAAATATAGACAAGGGGGGTAGATGATAAAATGAAAATATGAAAATTGCAATCGTAGGGGCAGGACTGACGGGATTGGTGGCGGGATATAGATTGAGTCAAAAGGGACACAAGGTGACGATTTTTGAAAAATCTGCTGATGTGGGTGGACTGGCGGGTGGGTTTGAGATTGGCGGAACGAGCCTGGAAAAAGCCTATCACCATATTTTTACGACTGATAAATATATTATTGAGCTAGTAGAAGAATTGGGACTGACTGATAAATTAAAATGGTACCCGGAGAAAACTGCCTTGTATTACGATAAAACAATCTACCCGTTTATGGGAGCGATGGATTTGTTGAAATTTAAACCGTTGGGATTTCTAGACAAAGTAAGGCTAGGGCTAGTTAAAATTTGGTTGGAAAAAAATAATAACTGGCAAAAGTACGAAAACCAGTCGGCCTATGAATGGATGAATAAATGGTGTGGAAAGAGAGCGTACAAAGTAATATGGGAACCACTGCTTCGAGGAAAATTCCACGAAAAATACAAAGAAGTGAGTATGGCCTGGCTATGGGCCAGAATTCATACCAGAGGCAACTCGGGAAAATTGGGATATTTCACCGGTGGATTCAACATTATTTCTCAAGAACTAGCAAAAAGGATTAAGGAGAATGGAGGAAAGATTTTACTTAACCATAAATTACTAATTACTAATTACGAATTACTAATTAATAATGAAGAATTAAAAAAGTTTGATAAAGTGCTTTATACCGGACCGAGTAAAGAGGTAGAGTATTTGGGAGCAGTGTGCCTGGTATTTACCTCAAAACAAAGCTTGAGTAAATTTTATTGGCACAATATCAATGACACCAAATCCCCTTTCCTCTGCTTTATCCAACACACCAATTTGATTGATAAAAATAATTATGGTGGAAAAAATGTTTATTACCTAGGAGTCTATGTGCCACATGAGCATAGAAATTTTGGGGAAAAAGAGGAATTGATTGTGGGTGAATGGTTTGATTATTTGAAAAAAATTGTGCCGACGTTTGATAAAAAAATGGTAGAGGACAAATGGTTGTTTAGGTTGAAGAATGCACAACACATTGTAAGTTCTAAGTACAAAGTGCCTAGTGCAAAGTTGGGGAAAAACATTTTTCAGGCGAATTTTGCGATGATTTACCCGGAGGATAGAGGAACGAATTTTGCGGTGAGAGAAGGGGAGAAAATAGCAAAAATCCTAAACTCTAAAGAAACGATCAACTGGTAATTTGTCTTTTCATTTCGGCGAGTCCGGAGGCGAGATCTGACGGAGTAAAACTGTAGTTGGTGATAAATTTTTCATTAGAAAGGGTTGATCGCATAGAGTAGGGGCGAGCATTGGGAGTGGCTAAGTAGTCTGCCAAAGAACTGGGTTGAATCAAATTTGGGTCGAAGCCAAAGGTTTGGGCGATTTGGAGACCAAGACTGTAAATTGACTGGGAACTGCTGCCAACTAAGTGATAAATCCCCGACTTCGGATTATCAACAATTTTCATGAGGCCAGTGGCTATATCGTCCACAAAAGTGGGGGTGGTGAATTGATCAGTAAAAAGTTTACAGGTCTCACCTTTTTCTAATTTGGAAATAATTTTGCGAACAAAATCGAGCTTGGCTTCGTATTTGGCGCGATAAGGAAAGGCAATACGGACGATAGTGGCAGGAATTTTGGAGGCGTCAACTGACATTTCGGCTAAAAGTTTGGTCTCACCATACCAGTCGATGGCCAGTCGTTTGTCGGTTTCGACGTAAGCTGCTTGCTTGGTGCCGTCAAAAACCGAGTCAGTAGAAATATGAATGAGATGAATATTGTGCTGACGACACATATTGATAATGTTTTGAGTGCCAACGACATTTATTTGGTAGCAGAGACCGTCTTTGTTGCCTTTGTCGTTCCAGGCGGAAGTGGTGTCGGTAAAAGCGGCAAAATGGATTAAAACTTTGGCATCGGATGAGGCAAAAGTTTTTTCAAGTGTTTCTAGCTTTAGAATATTGTGGCCAGATTCCAAAGAAAGATCAATATATTTTTGGTCGGGAAATAATTCGGGTAGACGGGAACCGACTAAACCACTTAGTCCAGTTGTGAGAATTTCTGACATAGATTTATGATTTAAGAAATAAGATTTATGAATAAAACAAAACTATAACAAATTTTCAATTGGAATATCCTTTAAATTTGGCAGGTTAAGGTCGCGGTCTTTGAGGTCCATTAAGGCTCGATCCATACCCCAGTCGATATTTAATTCGGGGTCAAAAGGATTGATACCTTTTTCGGCTGAAGTGTCGTAAACTCCGTTGGTAACAACGTAGGAGAATTGGGTATTTGCCTCTAGAGCGAGATAGCCATGAGCCATACCAGGTGGCACCCACAACTGATTGTGTTCGGAGGCGGTTAATTTGGCGGAAACGTATTGACCAAAGGTGGGTGAACCATGACGAACGTCAACTGCCACATCAAGCACTGAACCCGAAACTGCTTGAACTAACTTACCTTGAGTATTCGGTTTTTGATAATGGAGACCTCGAAGGATTCCTGGTTTGATATTAAAAGATGAAGCTATTTGGGTAATTCGAAACTGCATACCGATGGCTGCTTCTAATTCGGAAACCTCGAGTTCGGGTAGATACCACCCACGCTCGTCACCAAAAAGTTTTGGTTGGATTAAATAAACGCCTTTTATTTTAGTTTCAACAATTGAAGTGTAGGGCATTATTTATTTAAATTTTTGTAATCATTAAGCTTTTTGTAGAACGCCTCGGCCTCGACCTTGGAGGAGCGCCACCAACTTTCATTTTTAGTATACCAATCAATAGTCTTTTTGAGTCCAGTTTCGAGAGTTTCGAGGGGTTTCCAGCCAAGTTCTTGATTAATTTTTGTCCAATCGACGGCATAATTGTCGTGAGCTGGGCGGTCGGCGACAAATTCGATCATGTCTTCTGATTTGCCCATTAACTTGAGGGTGGTGTTGACGAGATCTATATTGGTAGAAGTTTCTTTTAGACCGCCGATACAGTAAGTCTCGCCTAATTTCCCCTTAGTTATGACTGCTTCGATGGCGCGACAATGATCCTCTACGTACAGCCAGTCGCGAAAATTGAGCCCTTGGCCGTAAACCGGAACCTTGTGTCCGTCTAAAATATTGGTAATCATTCGAGGAATCATCTTTTCCGGATGCATGAAGGGACCGTAGTTGTTGGAACAGTTGGTGATAGTGATGGGGAGGCCAAAAGTTTTGCCAAAGGCACGGACAAAATGATCAGATGAGGCTTTGGCGGCCGAATATGGCGAAGAAGGGTCGTAAGGGGTAGATTCGGAAAAAACGTCAATAACCCCGGGGATGATGGTGCCAAAAACTTCATCAGTGGAAATATGATGAAAGCGAATATTGCCGTGTTTTTTGGCGGAAGATAATAGGGTGTAGGTGCCCAAAACGTTGGTTTTGACAAAGGCCAGTGGATCATCGATTGAGCGATCAACATGAGTTTCGGCGGCAAAATGAACAATTAAGTCAATACCAGGGACAATTTTGTCGAGTAAAGTTTGATCGCAGATATCGCCTTTGACAAAAGAGTAGCGACTATCGGAAGCAAAGTCGTCGAGATTGTGGGGATTGGCTGCGTAGGTAACTTTGTCTAAATTTAAAATTGAATCGGTTGGGTGACTGGTTAGCCAGTAGCGGATAAAATTGGAGCCGATAAAACCGAGACCACCAGTGACTAATAAACGCATAATTACAAATTAATAATTACTAATTAATAATTAAAAAAACTATTTTAATAATAATATTCAAAGCGGAATTTAGATTATTATTATATGTAAGTTATATTACTTTGTTATAGTTTGACTTTTTGCCATGAAGTTGCCGGCGTCGAGGAGGCTGTCGAAAGTACCGGCATCTTGCCAATAGCTATCAAATTTGACGGCTTTGAGCTGACCTTTTGATAAATAGGTGTTGTTGATACTCGGATCACCGCTGATCTCAATTTCTCCACGAGCGGAAGGTTTTAAGTGTTTGGCAATTTCGACAACTTGATTGTCATAGGTATAAAGTCCGACAGAGACAAAATTACTTTTGGGATGCTCGGGTTTTTCTTCAATTGAAAGTACTTTACCTGAGGCATCAATTTCGACCACACCAAGGCGCTGAGGCTCATCGTGCTCACGGATGTAAATTTGAGCACCGGACTGGAAACTCTTGATTGATTTGGAAAAATCTTCTTCAAAAATATTGTCACCTAAAATCATAGTAACCGAATCGTGACCGATAAAATTGGCACCGACAATAAAAGCATCGGCCAGACCGCGAGGTTCTTTTTGGACTGCATAACTAAAGTGGGCACCAAACTCGGACCCATTACCCAACAAATTGAGAAATTGACCAGAGTAATCGGGAGCGATAATTATAAGAATCTCGGTAATACCAGCTTTGATCAAAGTTTGAATCGGGTAATAAACCATCGGCCGGTCGTAGACAGGCAATAGTTGTTTGCTGGTTACCAAGGTTAAAGGTCGAAGACGCGTGGCACGACCACCTGCCAAAACGATTCCTTTCATATGATGATTATGGTTCTAGAGTTGGGGTGGGGCTAAGTTTTTTGGTGACGGTAGGACTTAATTTGCTAGTTGGACTGGGGGTGACCTTGGTGGTGACATTGGCGGTAGGAGTGGTGACGGTTTCGTCAGGTGAAACTGTGGTGTCGGAAGCCATGTCACCAAGCTTGGCACCGATGGTAAAGACAGCGTCGTAGGTAGAGCTAGCCTGGGCATCTGCTGTTATGGTGGCATCAAAGAAACCGACTAAGTTTTGGGCAAAGTAACTTTCCATGCCAGCTAAGGCTGGTTTGAGTTGGATGGCGTTAGCAGTGGCGGTGGCGGTGGCATTGCCGACTGTCACACTAGTGAAACCCATTTTCATTAATTTTGTCTTGAGGGTGGCAGCCTGACCATTGATACTAGTGGCGTTGAGAACTTGGATTTTAATTTTTTTGTTGATATCAGCCATAATTGTTGGAGTTGCGGTAGGCACTTCAGTGGGGAGGAGAATTTCGGTAGGGGTGATGTCAGAAATTGGTTCTTCGATAATCGGACTACTGTTGCGATTCATGACAAACCAAATAATGATGGAGGCGATGGCGGCAGTAGCCACAAAAACAGCGATTAAAGGGAGAAAATTTTTCTTTTTTTCCATAGAGGGTTGGGGGGATGAACTATTATTGGTTGATGAAGATATTATAGCAACTTTGGTTGAATTGGAAATGAGTGCACCAAGCACCGGAAGTGGAACATTGGAAGGTTTACCTAAGTTGATGGCAATTTGTGATTCGGAATACTCGGTTTTGTCGAGGGTGGCAGTGGAGGTGAGTTCGGGAGGTTTGTCGGCTGAGATAAAGATTTTATTAATTGGGGTAGAAAAATAGAGATGTGAATAGTTGATTATTTTTTGGACTTCGGGGGAGGAGTTTTTGATATTGGCGGTAAGATAGACTGAATCTTTACTTGATAAAGTTAGGGTGGATTCGTATTGATTGAGTGGGTAGAGTAAAAAGTATTCTTGGGGATAGACGGTAGCCATGACCCGAGTGACTGAGGCAGAGACAGGAGTGACCGAATAGGAAGCTAATCCCAATTGAGCTATGTTTTCTTTGAAGACGGCAAATTTGTGGCTATCGAAAATTCGTGACTGAATTATGGTTTTGTTGTCGCCGGCAACCAAGTTGTATTCAAGAAATTCAGGGTTGATTTTGAAGGGAACAAAACTCTCGGCCAGACCAATGACTTCGTGACGATCGATTTTGTCGATAATGGAATCGTAAATAAAAGATTTGGTGAGGACAATATCGTCGGGAATTAGAACGGTACAAGTATCAATTTTGCTTTGGGAAAAATAAGTTTTGAGGCTTTGGAGGTCAACTTCGGACAATTTTGTCCAGAGATTTAGATCAAAGGAAATAACGTTATTTTCTTTTTGATCAAGATAAATGGAGACAGTTTCAGCCTTAGGCCAGACGACGACTTTGGGTTTGGAGAAAAACGACATCAAACTATATTAACACATTTTAAATGGGCTCGCGCAAGGCGAGCCCCTACTTTACAACAATATTACCAAAAGAGACGCACACCGTGCGTCTCTACAAGTTTAAATGTAATATTTGTTACCAACGCAAATGGGCGAAGGCTTTGTTGGCCTCGGCCATTCTCTCGACCTCGGCACGCTTGGTGACAGATGCACCTTCGTTTTTGAGGGCGGCGAGAAGCTCGACGGCGAGTTTTTCACCAAAAGAGTGGTATTGTTTGTTGGATAATTTTCGGGACGAAGTGATTAACCAACGAATAGCGAGGGATAGTTGACGATTACCACGGACTGGGGAGGGAACTTGGTAGACGGCTCCACCGATACGTTTGGGTCGAACTTCAACCTTGGGACGGATATTGTCGAGGGCTTGCTCGAGAGTCACAATAACATCGTCTGTTTTGGTGGTTTTCTTGATAATGTCTAGAGCATTGTAGACCTGAGTGATTGAAGGAGATTTTTTACCATCCCTCATGGCATAGTTGGCGATTTTGGCAACTGTAACACTATTGTAAACGCCGTCGGGGTTGACTTCGCGAATTTTTGATTGACCTTTGCGAGACATAATTTTGTGAATAATTTATCATTTAACCATTGAACCATTTATCATTGATGGACTTTTGGTTTATTTAATTATTTTTGAATGATAAATGAAAAATGATAAATGGTTAATTTTTAATTGGTGGCTTTAACTGGTCGTTTTGCTCCGTATTTGGAACGAGATTGCATTCGGCCAGCAACTGCACCAGCGTCGTAGCGACCACGGAGAACATGATAACGAATACCTGGCAAGTCTCGAACACGACCACCGCGAATAGCCACGATACCATGCTCGGCCAAATTGTGACCAATACCGGGAATATAGGCAGTAACTGAGGTGTGGTTACTAAGTTTTATCCTAGCGACCTTCCGCAAAGCTGAATGTGGCTTCTTGGGAGTCATGGTTTTGACCACAGTCACAACCCCCTTTTTGAAGGGGTTGAAACTTTTGATAACAGTGTTCTTGATACTATTAAAATTATTTCGCAGAGCACCAGCTTTGAGCTTGAGAACTCGCTTTTTACGACCGCTTTTGATGAGTTGGTTAAATGTTGGCATTAAGAAAAATTTTCAATTTTCAATTTTTAATTTTCAATCAATTTCTAATGATTAAATTTTAAAATAAAAATTTTTTTAATAAATATTAATTTTGTTATTAAATAAGCTGATGCTGACTAACAGGAATCAGACGTCCGATAATAACATTTTCTTTGAGACCTATCAAGTTATCGACTTCAGCCAGCAATGAAGCTTCGGTCAAAACCGAGGTGGTCTGTTGAAAAGAGGAGGCGGAAAGCCAGGAACCAGTAGAGAGTGCTGTCTGGATAAGTCCAAGCAATACTTTCTTGCCCTTGGCTGGTTTACCATCCTTGGCTTTGGCTTTGTCGTTGGCGTCGGAGTAGACGGCACGAGTAACTGTTTGACCATAAAGGAAGTTGGTATCACCTGGATCTTCGATTTTGAGCTTGTCGCTCATTTCTTTGACCATAACCTCGATGTGTTTATCGTGGATACCAATGCCCTGTGATTCGTAAACATATTGGATTGAACCAATCAGGTATTTTTGAGCGGCATCAACACCTTTGATTTCGAGTACCTCGCGGACATCAAGTGAGCCAGAACACAATTGGGTACCTTGACCGACTAGATCACCATCGGCGACCAACAAAGTGACGTTGGTGGGCAGTAGGTAAGTAATGGTTTTAGTAACATTGTTTTTGTCTTTGCCGGTTAACTTGATTTCGTAACCATCTAGACTCTCTTTGACTTTGACTTTACCGTCGAGCTCGGCTAGAGGGGAAGGAAGTTTTGGCATACGAACTTCGAATAACTCCTGGATACGAGGTAGACCTTGGGTCACGTCAACACCTAAGACACCTCCGGTATGCTTGGTACGAAGAGTTAACTGAGTACCAGGTTCACCGATAGATTGGGCGGCGACGACACCAACCGGGACACCGATGCGGACAGTTTTGCGAGTCGACAAATCCCAACCATAACATTTGGCACAGAGACCGTATTTGGCATGGCAGGTAAGAGCTGAACGAACATCAACTGATTGAGTGTCGGAATTTTCGACAACTACCAACAAATCATTGTCAACTAACTGACCTTTGGTGGCAATAACTTTGTTTTTGGAGGTAAGGACATCTGAAGCTAAATAGCGACCGATGATGCGACGACCAAAATACCGTTCACGATTCTTTTCATTGCGATCGATGGTGATAAATTTGGTGGTACCGCAGTCATCTTGACGAATAATGGCGGTGTGAGCAGCATCAACTAAACGACGGGTTAGGTAACCAGCGTCGGCAGTACGTAAAGCAGTATCAGCCAAACCTTTGCGAGTACCGCGAGCTCCGGTGATATATTCAAAAACCGAGAGACCTTCACGGAAGTTGCTTTTAGTAGGAAGTGGAACGATACGGCCCATAGGATCAACCATTAGACCCCGCATACCTGAAAGCTGTTTGATTTGATCTTTGGAAGCGCGCTTGATACCGGCGGCAGCTACGATACGGATGGGAGAGTCAGTATCAAGGGTGGCCCAGGTTTTTTCGGCGATATCTTCGGTAATTTCCATCCAAACACTTTGGGAAAGACGACGTTTTTCCTCATTGCTAATCAGACCCATTTTGTAATTGTCTTCGATTTCGACGATGCGTTTGTCGGCGGCGGCGATAATCCCCTCTTTACCATCTAAATGACCACAGTCGGCCATAGAAAGCGACAGACCAGAAAGAGTAAATCCTTTGAAACCGATTGATTTAAGATCGTCAATTAGTCTAACTGCTCGCATTCGGCTAACATGTTCGAGGGTGCGGATAACCAAATCTGAGACTGATTTTTTACCAGCCATAGCCTCATTGATAAATCCGAATTCCTTAGGAGTAATTTGGTTAAACCAGACACGACCGTAAGTGGTTTTGACCAATTTTCCTTCTATTCTAACGACAATTAATTCGCGTAGAGAAATTTTGCCAGATTGATAGGCTAAAATTACTTCTTCTTTGTCGGAAAAAATTGATAAACCGGTGTAATCAGGAGTGGTTTCTTTGGCTAAATCTTGGGTTTGAACCGAAGTGATGTAGTAACAACCAACTGCCATTTCTTGTGATGGAATGGAAATTGGTGAGCCATCAGAAGGTTTGAGCAAGTTGTGTGAAGGCAACATTAAGTGTTCGGCTTCGCGAAGAGCTTCTACTGACAAGGGCAAGTGAACACCCATTTGGTCTCCATCAAAGTCGGCATTAAAACCAGCACAGACACAAGGATGAAGTCTGATGGCCAGACCATCCACCAAGATTGGCTTGAAGGCTTGGATAGACAATTTGTGAAGTGTGGGAGCACGATTTAAGAGAACGAACGAACCTTTGGTAACTTTTTCCAAAATGTCGTAGACCTCGTTGACACGGTGGTCAATTAGATTTTTGGCGCTCTTAATATTGGCGGCCAAACCAGAAGAAATGAGTTCGCGAAGGACAAAAGGACGATAAATTTCGAGAGCGATTTCTTTTGGTAGACCAACTTGATTAAGTTTGAGGTCAGGACCAACCACAATGACTGAACGACCAGAGTAATCGACACGTTTTCCGAGCAAGTTGCGTCGGAAACGACCTTTTTTACCACGGAGCAAATCGGACAGAGCACGGGGAGTTCTTTTGGTGCTTTTACGTTTGTTTTTGGAGGCTTTTTGGGCATCAATCAAAATATCGATTGACTCCTGAAGCATTCGCTTTTCGTTGCGCAAAATAATTTCTGGAGCACCGAGCTTCAGAAGCTTTTTGAGACGATTGTTGCGGTTGATGAGTCGACGATACAAGTCATTTAAGTCTGAGGTAGCGAATCGACCTCCAGTGAGCTGGACCATAGGACGAAGATCTGGTGGAATTACCGGGATATTGGTCATGACCATCCAAGAAGCATTGATGGAGTTTTCAACCATGCCATTAATTATTCGGATCTTGTACATGATTTTCTTCTTTTTAAGCTTGGAAGAAGTTTTGGCTAACTCTTTCTTGAGATTTTTGACGGTTGATTTGAGATCGATTTTTTTGAGAACCTCGAGTAATGCTTCTGCACCCATTCGGGCAGTATAGAAAATATCTGCCTTGAATTGGGACAAATAAAAACTTTCTTCATCTGTCAAAACCGAGAGAACATCGATTGAACGAATTTTATCTTCGAGAAATTTCATCAGGCTTTCGATACGATTTTTTTCGCCACTAGCTTTGTTCTCTAGTTTTTGAATTTCTTGTTTGAGTTTGACATCGCGTTCTTGGGTAGCAATCAAAAGCTGATCTTTGTTTT
>JAGORQ010000020.1 GCA_018062705.1 Candidatus Shapirobacteria bacterium | reverse complement strand
GATGAGGCTTATAGACAATATTTAGAAAAAAAAGATGAACAAACAAAGGTTCATGTTGAAGATGAGACAGGGATAAACAGAGAAGGGGTGGGGCTAAACTCAAAACAGTTAGAGGTGTTGCTGGATGAATATGACAGAAATAGGTCATTAAAGCAGATTGATGATATTGCCAAGGCGGCAAGAAAAAATGAATTTTTAAGAAATAGACCGCTGAGCGAGATAATCAGATTTCTTGAAGTAAAACAGCACGCGGAAGAAAGAGCTTTGGAAGAATTAAAAAATAGCGGACTGCCACCAGAAGAAATTTTGAGGCAGGCTGACTCGAGATCTGACTTGGTAACTGAAACATATCAGAGGATTGAAATTATTAGCACCGAAAGAATTGTTTCAAAAAAAGCAGAAGAATTGGCAGAAATTGTGGTAACAAAAGAAGATCCAAAAGCGGTGGAAAAATGGTTTAAAGATGAAGGAATAGAGGCACCTGTTCTGGAAAAAACAGTGGAAAGAGATTTGGTAGAGGTGGCGACAGCAAGAAGAGAAGTGTGGGAGAAAGTTATAAAAACGACAACTGACAAGCTAGCGGAAGTGTTGGCTGACGTGTATGAGATAAAAGAAGGACAAAAAACAGAAGAACTAAAAAGGGAAGTTGAAGTAAGAGTGAAGCAGGTGGTACTTGGAGGAAATTTGACTTTGGGTGTTGATGATAAATATAAAACAGGAAAAGAGGGTGAAGACAAAGGAACAGGATCGTCAATTTTAGACGAGGCGGAAAAAATATCAGGTAGATCTGGAGCACTGGCCAGACCACAACTCGACCCACAAATATCTGAAGCAAACAAAGGAATTACCCAAATGTTGGCCAAAGATGCTGGTGTGGCACTGAAAGTGGCGACGATTAGAAGAAAAGAAGAGGAGTTAAAACTAATTCAAGGAAGCCAAGAATTGGAAGCTGAAAAAAATAAAAAAGAGTCTGGAGCAGACCTGGAAGAACTAGTAAAAAGAGTTGAGCCAAAAACAAAAAGAGAAGAGTTGTTGAATGAAATAGGACAAAGTGGTGATATAAAAACTACTAGATCAAAAATCGAAGAAGCAATAATTGCTACTGAAATTGCCGAACTGATTGAAAAAGTTGAGCCAAAAAGTGCCAGAGATGAACTAGATAAAATAAAGAGTAACCTTGAGGGAAAACAGATTGATATAAAAATAATTAGACAAGAAGTAGGTTTGGCGGTAAAGTTGGCAGAAGTCAAAGAAGCTGTAGAAATAATGTTGGGTGAGAAGGAGGAACTGGTAAGAGTTATTGAAATAAAAAGTGAGGATTTTTTAACTGGAAAATCAGAAAATGCCAAACTGGTGAAGGTAGTTAGTCGGGAGCAAATTGAAAGTGGTAAAGTGACACTTCAAAAAAATCAATATTATGAAACAGACATAATCAAGGAGCGGTTGGCAATACAAAAAGTGATGAGAGACACTCACTGTACTCAAGGTGAGGCGGAGAGAGCAGTAGGACAGTCGGTAATTATAAAAAATCTGATTAATTTTGCCCACAAGGGGGGGTCAGTAGTTGAACTAACTAAAAGAATTAATGCGATTCCGACTGGGCTAGAGACAGGAAATATAAAACTGACAATGCTGAAAAGAATCGGGGGACTGTTGGCGGATAATGATTTTAGGATTGCCAGATCAATTGAATATATCGGGAAAGTTATTAATACCCAGGAAATGTTGGGCGGGTTGGTGGCGAGAGCAGGTCAAACCTTGGGGTTAGGAGCTGTTAAAGAGTGGGGGTTAAGCTTGGCATATAAATGGGGAGGAGAAACCCTTGGGGCAATGGCCAGCCATTTTGCGGTGTCAGGAACACTGGAACAAGGGTTAACGAGTTTACTGGGGCAACTAATCAAAACTGGAACAGTAAAAGCAGTGGCGACAACAGCAACTACAGCGGCGGTAGACGCCACTTTGGTAACTGTGGCAGGGACAGGAGTTGGGGCACCAGCAGCGCTAGTAGCATTTGCGATTCAAATAGCGGCGGGAAAATTAATCAAAAGCCTAAAAACAGCGTTTGGGAAAATTGGGAATGCATTGGAACAAGCTGGATTGATAGATCAGGTGGCAGTTAAAAATTTTTTTGGGGGGGCAGCAAAACTTGGTGGAGCAGTGATAGCCGGAGCAGGAGTAATTGGCGGAGCAATTATAGGAATTATTCCAGCACTTTTGTCGACATTAGCATTCCCAGTATTAATTGTGGTGATTACGCTGGTAGCAATACCTTTATACAATCATTTGCAAACAGCCACAACCCAGGCGTCACCGCTGGTAATTAACAAAGGGGCGTTGAACAGTAATTGTGTAAAAAAGACTGACGTGGATGGAACACCAGCTCCAGGTGAAGTTAATTGTAATAAAAATGCGCCAGAAGTATCTTTCCCGGGAATCGATAAAGCTGGTTTTGTGTCGATGGCAAACAGATGGCACGCAGGGGCTAATTCAGCTGAAGACTGCTATAACGACGTGGTAAATCGAGCATTGTGTGCCGGAGTAAATCCGGCATATGCTCTGTGGGCGTGGGTGCATGAGTCAGGGGCGAGTAATTATACAATTTCGGGAGTTAAAGATTTTGGAATTTATGGACAAGCGAGTGTACCAGCCCAGGATTTTAATGCACAAATTAATTATTTTTTGAAGCTAGATCCAGGAGCTCATTGTTTGGGTCAACCGGGAATTGGAAATGATTATTGGCTAGGTTTTGCCACTAATTATCTTAACGGAAGTTGTAATCCAGATGAAAAAAATCCGACCAACGGACAGACAGGAAGAGAGTATTTGGCAGATATGAAAAACTCTTGGAGTTTTGTGAGTAATTCACCTATGCCGGAAAATATAAAGGTAAGTAAAGGGGGTAGTTGTAGTCCTGGAGCCAGAGTTGATGGTAAAAAAGAGGTGGTAGGACCTGACGGTGGAATTTATATATGCGATAACAGCCAAGATCCAGTCAGTGAGATTATTTCGAGTAATGAACAGGCGGCGGCCGGTACTACTTATGACCCGAATGCAACAGGTTTGGCCGGAGAAGTAATTCCCGGAGAATGTAGTGTGGCCAGTAAGGTGGTGTTAACAAAACAGTGTGGACAGAAGTGGTCAAGTCGAGTGTTGGCGGGAGGTAATTGTTTGGACGGAAGTCCTGGAACAATATGTAAGGCAGGGTGCGGACCAAGCAGTGTGTCAATGATGTTGCGACACGGAAATAGTAGTCTGACACCAGACAATGTTATTTTTAGATCTGGGTCGGCTTATTCAAGTATGGGATGTGGTGGCTCTAGTTTAAGTCAGGCTTACACCACCTTGGTAGGGGCTTTTGGCGGTGGAGCAGTAAAATATGACGGGTCAACATCTTCATGTACCGCCAAAGATATTGGAGCGTGGATTTGTGCTGGAAAAGTGGTGATGGTGTTGGCCGATTTTTATCGCAACAGTCAATTAGGTATTGGTGGTCATTTCGTGCTGGCAGTAGCAGTGCAAAATGGGAATATAATTACTGCAGACCCCTATTACAGCGTAGCTACTCCATTTGATGGAAAAAAAGCTGCCGGTCATATTGCAAAAGTCAGAGGATGCTTAACAGTTAATGCCAGTGCAATAAAATAATGAGTAAAAAAAGTAAAACACTGATTTTAGTATCAATAATTATATTGTTGTTGACGGTAATAACTTATGTACTGACAGCAAAAAAGAGCAACGCCCCGGATATTTCGCTACCAAGCAAGGTGGTGATTCCAACCCGAGAACCAGAACCAACTTGGTTTAGTGACACAGGAGCAACTTACATTTCTCCAACTGATAAGGAATATACTGAACAATCACTGATCGCCAACTTAAGAAATAAATGCCCACTGGAAACAGAAGTATTTGTGGTTAGTTATAACTACTCGATTGATAAATTTCAATTTATTTTGAAAGATAAAAAGAACGGCCAATCTCAACTAGATAACTGGTTCCTAGCTACAGGATATGATCAAATACCTAAAGAGTTTATTGAAGTAAAATAATGAAAAATTGGTTGGTTAAATATCAGGTGTATGTAGTTTTAATTTTGATAATTATTGGCTTGGTAGTAATAAAGATTAAATATGGCTACAAACCGGGTGAATATCAAGAAAAAACTTTAACCGACCAACAAGTAAAACTAGCACCAACAATTACACCAACTGTAGTACCAACCAAAACAGCAGAACAAAAGAATTTTCCCATGATTGAGTTGTTACCCTACAAAGGAGTAGGTTTTGTAATTGATAGGTATGTGGAAGCTAAAGTACTGGCCGTTAAAATTAAAGGTAAAGATAAAGAACTAATTAAAGATGATGTGGCTAAATGGTTGACTGATGGAGGTACAAATCCAGCTGATTTTCAGATAAAATGGGAATGACCGCCAAAGGCGGAATTTGTCATTTAACCATTTATCATTTATCATTTATCAAAATGAGAAAAATAGTTTTAGGGATGTTATTGAGTGGATTATTGCTAGGAGGTTGTGGGGTGGGGACAGCCAAGCCGGCGACGACACAAAAAATTCAAGAATTGGTGGTGGAAAAAACAGGGGTAATACAAGCAAAAGTTGGTGATGAATATGTTTTAAAGACGGATTCTGAGGTAGTGAATATAACCAGCACCAAAACAAATTTGGATAATTACATGAAGAAAAAAGTGACGGTGAAAGGTATGTTTTCAGGATCGACTTTGTATGTAGATAAAATAGAAACTGGAAACTAGATTCTGGATTCTAGAATAAAACCTAATCCTGGATACGGACTGGCATGATGATGTGGGTGAAGTCGGTAGTAGAAGGTTCGTGGAAGTAGCCGGGGGTGAGAGGTTCGTTTAACTCAAAGACGACAGTGTCGCCTTTGACAATTGACAAATAATCAGAAACATATTTGTAATTGAAAGCAATTTCGAGAGGCTCACCAGTAATTCGAGCGTCGACACTGGCTTTGTTTTGACCAATTTGGGGAGCATTGGCGGAAAGTTCAATTGAATCTTTTTTGATATTAAACCTAACAACATTGGCTGACTCACGAGCGAAGACAGAAGCAATTTTGATGGCTTGAGAAAATTCTTCCTTATTGACGGAGACAGTGGTGGCAAAACTACTAGGGATGATGCGTCGGTAGTCAGGGAAGTCACCCTCAATAAGGCGAGAGACTAGCTCTACATCCTCTAGAACGAAGACTAATTGATGAAGGTCACTACTGGCACCCAACTTAATTTTTTTGACGTTTTTGGAGAGCTTGGTGATTTCGAGAAGTGAGCGACTAGGGATCATAAAAATGATTGATTCTTGACCACCAGGAAGAGAGAGTTTTTCGGTTAAATTTATTTCTTTGAGAGACAGACGGTAACCGTCGGTAGCAACTAAAGAAAGTTTGTCGGGAGTAAAAGTGCATAAGACTGCCATCAAAACGGGACGAGAATCGTCGGTGGCGGCAGCAAAGGCGACTTGAGAAACTGCTTGGGATAAAACAGAATAATCGAGCTCAATGGCTTGAGAATTATCAAGCGAAGGAAGAGTGGGAAAATCGGTAGGAGTAGAAGTGGAAAAAGTTGAATTAGCTTTGGAAGATGATACCTCAAGTAGTTGTTGAGTGTTTAAATTTAAATCAACCTTACCAGCAGGTAGGTAGGAAATAAATTCAGTGATTTCTTTGGAGGGAAGAGTAAAGCTGCCTTCGGTGTCAATTTTGGCACCGAGCCAGTAATTGATGCCAAGTTCAAGATTGGTAGCAGAAAGCTTGAGGCGGCCATTGTCGGTGGAAAAAAGAATATTGCTCAGAATTGGAAGTTGGGCTTTGAGTGAAGTGAATTTGGAAACGGCAGAAAGTGCTTGAGTAAAATTTTCTTGAAGAAGGGAGAGTTGCATTACACAAAGTTTATCAAGTTCTTAAAGTTTATAAAGTTTGTAAAGTTAAGAAGATAAAAAAGTTAAGGTGATTGTGCGAGGAAAAAGTATTGTTTGTATTATCCAGAACAGTAGTAGTACTAGTAGGGAGGGTGGAAAAGAGGAAAAACAAGAAAAAATTCTAAACTCTAAACTCTAAACTCTAAATAATTTGAATTATTTATTTGTGAAAAACAGATGAACGGCGGTAATAGCGATAGTTTTTTAAGGTTTTGACTTATAGAGTGAACGTGGGTTGGGGAAAGGTTCGGGGGAAAACAGAGTGGATAAATGTGGACAAGTCGGTGGATAAGTGGGTGGATAATGTGGATAACAAAACGAGGGGTTAGAAAGCACTCTTAATCTGGTTGACAACTTGGCGTAATTGGGGATTTGTGGACAAGTCGGTGGAGATCTTGTCTCGGGCATGCATAATGCTCGTATGATCCCGACCTCCTAGTAAATGACCAACTTCTTTTAAAGGCAAATTTGTCTCGGTTAATAAAATGTAGGCAGTGAGGTGTCGGGCGGCAACTAAATCTTTTTTGCGACTATTGCCAGTCAACTCCCCTGTTTTGATGTCGAAATGTTTGGCGCAAACAGAAATTATATGACGAGGATTGATTTCGATTTGACGATTGAAACTGACAGAAGCAGAAAGATTTTGGGGATTAAAATAATTTTCGGCGAGAGATAAATCAACCGTTTTAATTTGACGAGACATAGCCATAACGGCAATTTCTTGAACTTTACCTTCAATGTCACGGGTGTTGGAAGCAATCCGATCAGCTAAAAACTGGACGGCTTCGGGGGTGATATCAATCCCCTTCTCAATGGCTTTTTGCATGATAATGGCAGAGCGCATTTCAAAGTCGGGTGGTTGAATATCAACAGTGAGCCCACCCATAAAACGGGAAACTAAACGATCCTCAAGGTCTTTGATTTGGTCGGGTTTGCGGTCAGAAGTTAAAATGACCTGTTTTCCGGCCATATGGAGAGCGTTGAAGGTGTGAAAAAACTCTTCTTGAGTGTAGTCTTTGCCGGCGATAAATTGAATGTCGTCAACGAGAATGCAGTCGAGTTGACGATAACGATCTTTGAATTGGTTGATATTTTTGGATTTGAGGGCGGCGATAAGCTCGTTACCAAAGGTTTCGGCGGGGAAATATTTGATTTTAAGTGAAGGGTTGTTTTTGAGAAGTTCATGACCGATGGCTTGCATTAAATGAGTTTTACCAACCCCTACCCCACCCCAAATAAAGAAAGGATTGTAGGATAGACCGGGATTTTTGATAATACCTTGGGCGGCAGCAAAGGCAAAATTGTTGGAGTTGCCAACGATTAATTTATCTAAAGTGTATTTGGGGTGAAGATTGTTGTAAGGGGAAGTTTTGGATGCAGAATAGTTTAAAAGCGGAGTAGTATTAGGGTTATCATCGACAACCTTAATACTTTCTTGAATGATGAAAGTAATTTGGTTATCGGCTTTGGATTGATTGTCAAAGGCGGATTTGAAAAAAGACAGATGACGGCGCTGATTCATTTCGAGAACATAGGAATTGGGACAGCCGATAGTGGCGGAGTTGTCTTTATAGGTAAGGAGTTGGGTTTTGGCAACAAAGGTTTGAAAAACGGCAGGTGCTAGAACTACCTTGAGTTCTTCTTGGATATTTTTCCAGAGACGGTCTAAGTCCATAATCCCCTCCTTCCAACCCAGCCCCGTCCGCCGGAGGCGGACGACCCTCCCTTGACAAGGAGGGTAAGGCACTTTAAAGCTAATTTATTATTGTTTATCATTAAAAAATACCGAAAAATAGGTAGAAGTGAAACTTCGTTACCGGGGCGGGGTTTCGAGTTATCCACAGGACTATAAACGAGTTTTCCACAATTTGAAAGAGGTCAAAAACCCCTCGGTCCGCCGGAGGCGGACATCTCCCCTTGAAAAAGGGAGAAACACTAAAAAATAAGTTTATAAACCGGCGGAATATTTAGCAGCTAACCTGATTCTGGTTTGACCTTCCGTATCTTTTGGGTCAAATTTTAAGATGATTGCATTACCGATTCCGTCTGGATTAAACATTTCTGACTGAGTGTTGGCGAACCTTGGGTGATTAAAATCAGCTCTTTTTGCAATATCAACAAAAACTTCTGGGTGTCTGTAGAGACGTTCATCAAAGGCGGTTACTGTAAAGGCAACTTCTGGGGTGGAAATAAAAACCTGAGTATTTCCGTTCATATCAAATATATTTTTAGTAAAAAGTATTGGAGAACCATCGGGTAATGAGGCAAGCATAAAACCAGTTCTTTCTAGATTACCGATAGATAATGTTTCATTTACAAATTCAGGTATGACAACAAGAGTGTTTCCGACAGTGGTTAATGGTATTGTTTTTTCTTTTAAGTTGTATGTTTCTTCTTTGGACATATTGGTATATAAGATTATTAATTTAAAAAAAGTATAACACCAAAATAATTATTGATTTTGGGTATTGGGGAAATAAGGGAAATAAGGTAGAATAGGAGCTATGAAAGAAAAGGGAACATTTCAACCAAAAACAAAAAAAAGAGTTAGAGTTCATGGTTTTCTAAAAAAAATGATGACTAAGGATGGACGTAATGTGCTTAAAAGACGTCGGGCGAAAGGCAGGAAGAGAATTTCGGTTAGCTCGAAATAGGATTTTAATTGTCACGCTTTTACTCGTACTCAAATTTTTCAATGCTCGCTACCTTTGGGCCACTCTGTAAACTGGGTGGCGATCACTGTGCTTGAAAAATTTAGTACTTCGTTGCGTGACAAATAAATCTAATGACTTTTTGATGGTAAAATAGGATATGTTGAAACGAGAGAATAGATTATTAAAGCGGAAGGATTTTGGGGAGATTAGAGAAAAGGGAAGAATGAGCTGGGGGCAGATGATGGGGATGAGCTACATTAAGAATCTTCAATCTTCAGACTTCAATCTTCAACTAAAAAATAGGTTTGGGGTGGTGGTGTCGAAAAAGATTTCTAATTTGGCGGTGGTGAGAAATAGAATCAGGAGACAGATATATAAGGCGATTGGTGATAACTTAAAAAAAATGGAAAGTAAGGGGTATAAGATTGTTTTTTTAGTGAAGAAGAATATAGTGGGGGTGAAGAATGGAGAAGTGGAGAGAGAAGTTGGTGAGCTGTTAAATAAATTAGATTTAAGATTTAAGAAGTAAGATTTAAGAATAAGGCATGAAAAATTTTGTTTTAAGAATGTTGGTGATGTATAAGAAGTATTTTTCACGGGGATATAATTGTCGGTTTGTGCCGACTTGCTCAGAATATACTTATGAGGCAGTGGAGAAATATGGGGTGGTAAAAGGGTTGTGGTGGGGAGTTAAAAGATTGGCCAAATGTCATCCGTGGGGAAAAAGTGGAATTGATTTGTTAAAATAACAAGTCATCATCAAAGAAACTAGAAACGAGATTCTGGATTCTAGAATAAGACAATAAAAAAATATGAATATTTTGATAGCGCCGTTTGTAAACGGTTTATTTGGTCTTTATTATTTGCTTGGTAATTTGGGTTGGGCGGTAGTGGTGATTACAGTGTTAATTAGATTGATTTTGATGCCACTAGTATTTCCAAGCTTGAAGTCGGCAGAAAAAATGCGGGAACTTCAACCTAAACTAAAAAAACTGCAAGAAAAATACGGGAAAGATAAAGAAGGGTTGGCAAAAGCGCAAATGGATATGTATAAGAGTGAGGGGGTGAATCCCCTGTCAGGCTGTTTGCCACAGATTTTGCAGATTGCAGTATTAATTATATTTTTTCAGGGATTTAATATGGTGGTGGGGTTTTCGGAGGGGAAAGGAACTTATGAATCGCTAAATCAGTTGTTGGTTCCGGCGTATCAAATTAATAAAGATTTTAAATTTGATC
Organism: Candidatus Shapirobacteria bacterium; assembly: GCA_018062705.1. Taxonomy (GTDB): domain Bacteria; phylum Patescibacteriota; class Microgenomatia; order UBA12405; family UBA12405; genus JAGORQ01. The sequence continues at coordinate 5,456 of JAGORQ010000020.1, read as the reverse complement.
CATATTTTTTGGGAAGTGATTTGAGAATGACACCATCAAATATTTTTGGACAAGGAATAAATATAAATTTATTGCTACCACTGGTGTTGCTGTTGGGGTCTGGTTTGTTGCAATACTGGAGTGCGAAGAAGATGATGCCTAGTACCCCGAAAGTTGATGAGTCGGCCTACACTAAAGCGACACCGGATAAGAGTGACGATATGATGGAAGCGATGAGAACCCAGTCGCTTTACATGATGCCGGCGATGACGGTGTTTATTGGTTGGAATTTTAGTTTAGGACTACTCCTCTACTGGTTTATGAATTCGGTGGTGATGATTGGACAACAGCTGGCAATGGAAAGGATCAAGGAACAAACCCCTCTCGTAACGACTTCGTCGAAACGATCTCCCCTTGACAAGGGAGATAGGGCATAAGTTTGGGGGTGAAAAAATCTGTGTTAGAATAAGCCCATGGAAAATAGAGAAAGAAATGAAAAAATATTGCAATTAACTTGCGAATTTATTGAAAATCTCAATTTTGAAATTGAGAATGCGTTTGTGGAAGATGTGGTGGGAGATGGGGTTGAAAATCAGGTGTTGGTGAGCTTGACGGTGGGTAATCCGGCAGGATTAATTGGTTTTCGAGGGCGAAATTTGGCTTCTATCCAATTAATTTTGGGTTTGATGGTGAAGAATAAGTTGGGAGAATGGATAAAAATTCTTTTGGATGTAAATAATTATCGAAACGAACAAAAAGAAAGATTAACCTCGATGGCAACTAATTTGGCACAAAAAGCGATAGCGACTGGTAAACCAGTAGTAATGGCCAGTATGAGTCCGTTTGAAAGAAGATTGTGTCATATGGCGTTGCAAACAATTGAGGGAATTACTTCGGATTCGGAAGGTGAAGGAGAAGAACGTCATATTGTTATAAAACCCAAACTCTAAATTCTAAACTCTAAAAAAATTAAAAAGAGTTTGTGTTAGTATTGGGCGGGTGGAAAATATCTTTCTTTTTTTGTTTTTATTGCTGATTCCGACACAGCTGGGGAGGCATTTTTGGCCTGATTGGAGTATGGTGAATGGAATTAGGGTGGACTATTTGGCGCCAACGTTATATTTGGTGGATTTGGTGTGGTTGGGGTGGATGGGGACTAAATCAATTACTAATTACGAATTACTAATTACTAATTGGAAAAAAATATTTTCATTTAGAAATTTAATTATTTTATTGTTTGTGGGGGTGAACATAGTATTGGCGGGGAATAGGTGGGAGGCAGGATATAAGTGGGTGAGAATTGGGCAATGGGCGATAACATTTGGAATCTTCAAACTTCAATCTTCAAACTTCAATATAAAAAAAATGCTGGAGTGGATAATCCCCTGCTGGGTGGTGGTTGAAGCCTTTTTGGTGGTGGGACAGGTGGTGATGGGGCACAATGTTGGGGGAATATTTTATTGGCTGGGAGAGAGAAGATTTAGTTTTAATACAATTGGAATTGCTCAGATGTCATGGTGGGGAAACGGAGTGGTGAGAGCTTATGGGACGTTTTCGCACCCGAATAGTTTGGCGGGGTTTACCCTGATATCTTGGCTCCTATGGAGCAGATATCAAAATCTTCAATCTTCAAACTTCAATCTTCAAAAAAAAACCATTTGGTGGGTGGTTAACTGGCTGATGATTTTGATAATGGTGCTGGCGGGAAGCAGAATAGTTTGGCTAATTTTGTTAGCCAAACTATTAATTACTAATTACCAATTACTAATTACTAATAAAAAAAAGAAAATTGGGTGGGGGGTGGCGGTGGTGGGGATGATATTGATTTTGGTGGGATATTTGGGAAATAAGGGAAATCAGGGGATATTGGGGGGGTGGGATACAGAGAGTTTAAGTAAGAGATTGGAGTTAAATTTGGTAGCGCTAGGGATGATTAAGGAAAATCCCCTGTTTGGGGTGGGAGCAGGAAATTTTTTGAATAAATTGCCGGAATATCAACAAGCGTATAGGTTCTATTGGTTGCAACCAGTACACAATATATTCTTATTGGCTTGGAGCGAGGTGGGAAGTTTGGGAATAATAATAGCAATCCAATTACTAATTACTAATTACGAATTACGAATTAAAGACAAAACACGCTTTTGGATTATAGGGGCGGTATTGGTGACGGGGATGGTGGATCATTATTGGCTGACGTTGCCACAAAATAGTTGGTTGTTGGCCGTGGTTTTTTCAATGATTTAGCAACACTTTGCTCGTACTCAAATTTTTCAATGCTCACTACCTTCGGGCCACTCTGTAAGCTGGGTGGCGATCGTTGTGCTTGAAAAATTTAGTACTTCGCTGTGTTGCAGTGTAAAAAAACAGGGTAAAATAGGGAGTGCTACGAAAACCGATAATTAATACTGTTTGGCAGATTTTAGGAAAAGCGATGATGGTGGGGTTGGGTTTGGTGACGACAGGGTTGTTAACAAGGAATTTGGGGCCGGGGGTGTATGGAGGCTACATGTTGATTGTATCGTCGTTCATTATTCTGGACGCAATCGCTGATTTTGGAACAAAAATAATCGGAATTCGAGAAATGGCGGGAGAAAAAGAACAGCGAGCAAGGGTAATAAGAGATATTGGGGTGATTAGGGTGATAACCACAGGAATAGCTTTTTTAATAGGTTTGGTGGTGGTAATGAACTGGTCGGTGTTTGAAACAGTCAGGACAGAAGCAGTTTTAGGATTAATAATGATTTGGTTGACGAGCTTGGGAGGGATCTGGGAAATAATTTATCAGGTGGAAATGAGAATGGATTTAAAGGTGGTACAGGATATATTATTCCCCTGTTTGATAGTGGTGGGAATTTGGGGTATGAGGAATAATTTAAGTTTGATAAGTGTGTTTGAAATTTCGATTTTGGCAAGAATTGTGAGTTTGTTGGTGGGGTTGGGGATGATAAATAAAATTACTAATTACCAATTACTAATTACTAATTACAAAAATAATAACTGGATAGAAATTAAAAAAATGTGGAAGATGGCGTGGCCGATGGGAGCCTATTTATTATTGTTTGCATCTTATGATCGTGGGGTGGATTCAATGATGATTGGCCGATTTGTAGGATTAAAAGAAGTGGCGTGGTATGGGTTGGCTTACAAAATTTACACTACCCTACTTCAGCCAGCGTATTTTTTTGTAACAGCTACTTTTCCGTTGATGGCGGCAAAAGATATTGAGAAAAGAAAATTATTTAAAAGATCGCTAGTATTATTGTTGGTGGGGGTGTTGGGGTTAATAGTGGGAACACAAATAATGGCTCCCTTTGCGGTGAGAATGCTCGGCGGGGCTGAATTTGAACCAGCGATAATTGTTTTGAGAATTTTAATATTGGCAAGCTTTTTTTCGTATTTGAGTCACCTGTTTGGATTTACTTTAATTGCTCGAGGAGGGCAAAAAGAAATGTTGAAACTAGGAGTGGTGGCATTGAGTTTTAATCTAATTGCCAATTATGTTTTTATACAAAAATATGGAATTTATGGGGCATCTTGGGTGACAGTGGCGACAGAGATGTTGGGAACGGTAGGAATGGGATGGTTTTTGCTAAAAAGAAGTAAGACGTAAGATTTAAGAAATAAGAATAAAACGAAGTCCCCTGCTGGGGATTTTTTTTGGAGAAAATAGGACAGAAAACAGACATGACAAACAGGACATATAGGTCGTAGATTGATAGATTGATAAAGCTGGGGTTATGACAAAATTTTGATTAAAAATGTCGCCGAGATTAGGCACTCGCGGGGGAAAAATAGGCTTGGGTGACTAAGTCACTTGGGTAACTTAGGATACTTATGTTACTTAAGTGATTACAAAATAGATAAATAGCCGTTGGTACAATTTTTCATGTTCCAGGTATAACGTCAGAACATATCCCGAACACAATCTCCGCAGAATAACCGATGATTTACCGTAAATGTTTTCAATGAACGACAAAATTTGACTTGCAACAAAATTTTTTCTCGCGGTCAATGTGCGACGCACGTTGAAATCTCGAAAAAATTTGTTGCTGCGTATATTTGTCTTGCAATAGTGTTGTTAATAGTTTGTCAAAAACAGGCTAGGGGATTTTTGGACAGATTTAATTTAGAATGAAGTATGAATCAATCGTTACCAGTGGCTGTTGTTGCCGGGGTTCATCGGTTCGGTGCCAGAAAGCTGGTGGAAGAACTGGTTAAAAATGATATTTCGGTGGTGGGGTTGGGGGAATATGTGATGGAATTGGACGGCCAAAATGGCTTTGAATATGGAAGCAATTTGGGTGATGTGGAAAAAGTGGATTATGTGTTTGATTTTGAAGGGAAACTGGAAACTTGGAGGGCGGCAGAAAATTGGGGAAGCAAACTAGTGGTAATTGAAGTAAATGGTTATGAGGGGGAGGATAAAAGCTGGTTGGTGTCAGCTGGTGTTGATTGGCGCCTGGTAAGATTGTATGGTGTTTTTGGGGAAGGGATGTTGCAAGAAGAGGAAAAAAGAGTGGGAGTGGAGAATCTGGTGCCAATATTGATAGCGGCGGTTAAAAATAAAAATTTGGAGTTGCCGGAAAAGGGGAGTTTTCGACTACTGGCGGAAGAAGACGCGGTGGAGGTGGTGTTGAGGTCTATTTTTTTGTCGGGGACGAAAGGGGAATTGATTAATATATGGGGAGCGGAAACAAAATGTACAGAAATTGCCACAAGTTTGGTGGAAGTAGCAAAGATGACTAGGAAGAAAATAATTGATAAAGAGTTGCCGGAGAGAGAATTGAACGATAAAGAAATTTTGGAAAATTGGGAAAAAATTAGATGGCAACCAAAAGCAAAGTTTGGTGAAAGTGTGGAAAAAACATTGCAGTATTTGTTTAGAGTGGTGGATGAGGAGAATAGAAGGGGGAAAACCAAGGATCAAACCCACCCGGCCTCAGCTAAGCTGAGTCCACCCTCCCTTGACAAGGAGGGTAAGGCACGTGCTGGACGGTTTGAGGTGGTGGTGGAGCAAAACAATGACCAATTACTAATTACTAATTACGAATTAGAAGATAAAAAGCCGAAAGAAGATATAAGAAGTAAGATTTATGATTTAAGAATAGAACTGAAAACCGAAAATGAAGATTTAAGAAGTAAGAAGTATGATTTACGAATAGAACCGGAAGAAGAAATAGTGGAAATTAAACCAATGATAATTAAAAGTCCGATACCGGAGAGGATGGTTGAACAAGAAATCAAGGAACAAACCCCTCTCGTCCGCCAAGGCGGACGATCTCATCGCCCGGAGCGATATCTTCGACCCCTTGACAAGGGAGATAGAGCACCTGGGAGTGAGGTTGCTGTCACTAAAAAAAATTTTAAGTGGCCGAGGATAAAATTTAATTTTAATTTTGAGGGGAAGAAGTGGGGGTGGGGGCTGGGAATAGTAGTCGGAACACTTGTTTTAGGGTTGGTTGTTGGAGTTGCCGGGC
>JAGORQ010000046.1 GCA_018062705.1 Candidatus Shapirobacteria bacterium | reverse complement strand
CCTTTATCTGCCGCCAACAACAATTGCTTTTCTCCTTCCGACAAATAAAACACTTCACCTATTTGGTCAATAGCGGCACTGTGTTGTTTTAGAAGAATTTGGATAGAACTATTAGTCACTATTTCCTTACCATAGGCAGTTTCCAAAAAGTCATCTACATCCTGAGTAATTGTCGTTACCCCCAGATAATACTTCCGTCCTCGCTTCACAATCCCTCTCAAAAAGCTAGCCGAATCTGGATATTGCATTAAATACCACGCCTCATCCACCACTAATATTCTTTTTCTCAATTCCTTTTTAACTACCGTCCAAATGTAATCCAAAATAATATGCATCGCCACTGGTCGCAGGGCATCTTCTAGGTTTCGAATTCCAAACACTACAAAATTACTCTTTAAATTGACAGTAGTTTTTTGATTAAAAATGCCCGCAAATGATCCTCGAATATATTTTTCCAACCGTGCCGCCAGGTTTTGTCCATCCTTGCTCTCCATCCCAATTAACGCTTTATACAAATCTTCAATCAGTGGTGGTTCTTTCTTCTGTGTTTCCGGGTCTGGTGTCACTCCTTTCATTTTGTAGGCATCCATAATTGCCCTATCCAGCAATGATTCTTCGATTGGTGTCATCTCCCCAATCATAATTTTTAGCATTTTATGTAGGTTCAAAATTTTACTGTTTAGCGCATTTTCCCCATCATCCCCCTCCAGTGCCAAATCGAATGGGTTGATTTTTGAATTTTCCTGATAACCAAAGGCAATGTATTGGCCACCAGTTGCCTCACATAAATCTCTGTATTCGTTTTCCGGATCAATTACGATAATATCCGCCCCCATCATCAATGACCTCAGCGCTTCCAGCTTAATCATGTACGACTTTCCCGCACCCGCCGTAGCAAATACCACCGAGTTATAATTCGGCATCGAAAACCTATCAAAAATGACCAGTGATCCGTTATGTTCATTGATTCCATACATTATTCCTTTATCGTCTGACAAGTCCGATGATACAAAAGGAAAAGTAGTCGCCAGCGAGGTTGTGTCCATGTTTCTGGTCACATTTAATCTATCCTGACCCAAGGGTAGGGTAGTCACAAATCCATTTTCCGAATCATAGGAGGTTTTTTTGGTCAGCACCATCAGTGCTCCCATTGCCGACTCCAAATTCTTAGTAACTTTATCCAAATCTTCTTTGGTGTCCGAACTGACTGTTATGTAAAGCCCCATCTGGAAAAATCTCTCTTCACCTTTAACCAAGTCAGCCTGCAAATTCAGGGCATCTTCCAGTTTTGCCTGAGTTGCTGGGTTTACCACCCTACCTCTTTGAATATCAGTCGTAATTTCGGCTTCCATTTCCGCAATCTTTCTCCGAAGATCGTCCAAAATCTCCTTACCGTCCGAAGGGTAAATATACATTGCCACTGTCTGTGAAGCGTCAAAATTTATTAGCGTCGACAACCAGTTTATTTCCACAAACCGTCGATTAATCACCGTAAATACGCTTCGATAATATTTGTTGCCAATTTTAATAAAATCAGTGTCTACCTCCAAAGCTGAAGGAGCAATAATATCTTTGGTTGACACCAACCCTTCTTCAAATGGCTTTTCTGGCTTAACTCCGCCAGCCGAAATTGTCGGCGCTACATTCGGATCTGTTTTTGGTTTTTTAGCAAAGAAGTTCATCTTTTGTTTAAAATTACTGGTGAGTCGTAGCTTAGTGACTGAATTTTTTGATTAGCTGCCGTCTCTTCATTATAAATTCTATAAAACATTTCAATTAACTCTTTTGTGTTCATCTGTTTTATTTCCAAACCTAATCTGGAAAACAATCTCACCAAATGTTCTTTTTTTGGCTCCAAACTTGCCCTTGCTTTATCCAATATCTCTTCTCTCGGAAAAGGCAATCCTTTTGTTGTCTGGGTTTTGCCAAAAAAAGGTATCCCTCCAGTTACGTGCGTCCCCATCGACTTTATTCCTAGCTCAATAGTTGAAAATGGCACCACTACATAAAATGACTTTGACAGTACATCATTTTTTTTAACAATTTCTTCTATAAATTTTCGATACGAAGCAATTCTCTCTTTGAGTAGAGGGTTCATTTGTTTAGCCTCCATTATTTTCAAGTTATTGGCATAAAAGCTCACATCCTTCGTGCTTGATTGGATTACAATTTGAATATCAAAGTTTAGCGAATTTAAAATTCCTCCATAGGCATAAACCAGTGCCGATTGTTCCCTTTCCGACAACAGATCAAAGTTCACCGAAGAAATTTTCATTACCACACAACAACTTCCGTCTTTCATCAACACTAATCCATCCACAATATCCTCAATCGGTAAGTGGTCTTGTGTCGATCCTCGAATTGCAATTTTTAGTGGGTCAATGGCCATGCTTATTTAATAATAGCTTATTTTATTTAATTTCTTTTATTCTGATTGGTTCCACAATCTGACCTGAGAGTGTTACCTCTACTCGATCAAACTTAACATTTTCTTTTTCCGGAATTATCAAATATTTACCGTTAGCCAGCGGACTGGTTGTTTTAAATTGTCCCAACGAGTTGGTTTTCAGCACCCTGGTCGGATTTCCTTTTTGGTCCTGAACTTCCACAATTACCCCTTCAATTATTTTTCCCACCACATCTGTCACCATCCCCACAATAATATTCGGGACACCTGGTTTGTCCGGCATCGGTATGCTTCCAAAATCCGCCACCCCAGTAGCCACCAATTTTTCTTTTTTCAGGTCTAAACCTGTTGATTGATTGTGGTAATCATCGAGTTTAGTTGTTTCTTTTTCTTCTGTTTTATTTTCTATTCTAGAATCCAGAGTCTCGCTTGTGACCTTCAGGTCATTTCTTGCTTCTTCCGTTTGGCTAATCTGTTGTCTAATCTCCTCTCTTTTTAGCTCAATTTGGTTATCTTCTGTCGTCAATTCTCGTTTGACAGACGGCAGAGAGTTTATAAATTCATCAACTTTTTTTCTATCTCGTACCGGCACCACTACATCATCTTCTTTTTCGTTCTTTGGGTCTGGACCATTAGTTTGAACAGTGTTCCTCAGCTCCAACCAATTTCTATCATTAACTTTCTTGTACGTATAAATAGTTGGTGAATAAACCGCCTTAATAAAGGCAATAATCCACGTCTCCAACGGTCTGTCCTGAAAGGGGACAAAGGCAATCATCAACCCTCCTGCTCCAAACAATAGCATCAACGGGTATTTCACAAAAAAAATCAAGCCGGTTGCATTAATCATTACTGCCATCACAATTCCCGCCGCCGCCTTCAAAAACTGTTTTAGTGTCATTTCCCCTACCAACTTAAACTCGTACGAGCTTATCTGTTGTGGAATTGCATGTTGTTCCATCAATTAATATTACCAGTAAATTTGCCCACTAAGCTATAATCCACTAATAATCTAAATATATCTATAAATTTTTTTATTCTTAAATCTTACTTCTTAAATCTTAAGTCTATTATATGAGCCACCTCGTCATCGTCGATGGCCACGCTATCGCCCACCGCGCCTACCACTCTATTCCTCCTTTAACCGTTGACGGTCAACCGGTCAACGCCCTTTATGGCTTCTTTTCCATGCTTCTGTCGGCTATCGATACTCTGAAGCCCGACTATTTGGTTGTTTGCCTCGATTCACCTGGTCCAGTTTTTCGCAACGAAGAGTTTTTAGGTTACCGTGCCAAACGTGCTCCTACCGATCATGATTTAATTACTCAGCTTCCCCTAATTCCTCAAGCTCTCGACACTGCCGGCATCAAAAATTTCGCCCAAGGCGGTTTTGAAGCAGATGATCTAATCGCCACTATAGCTCGTCGATCACTACGAAAAATAAATTCAAAAAATAAAAAAATAATTTCCCAAGTTACTATCATCACTGGCGACAAAGATTTAATGCAGTTAGTCAATAAAAAAATTAATCTTTTTGTCCCTATACGCGGTCTCTCCGAAACCAAACTTTATGACTCTACCGAAGTTAAAACCAAGTTGGGTGTTAATCCTAATCAAGTAGTCGATCTCAAAGCCCTGATGGGGGATATGTCCGACAACTATCCTGGTGTCGCTGGAATAGGCCCCAAAACCGCCATTAATCTTCTCACCACCTACGGTAC
>JAGORQ010000045.1 GCA_018062705.1 Candidatus Shapirobacteria bacterium | reverse complement strand
ATACAAAGGTCTGGGTTTTAAAATTCCCCGCCCTAGAGTGGCAATTGGTATCCCTAGTGGTGTAACTGAGGTAGAGCGAAGAGCAGTGCAAGAAGCGGCCTTGGAAGCTGGCGCGAGAGCGGTTTTTCTTATCGAAGAACCAATGGCGGCAGCAATAGGGGCAGGTTTGCCAGTGGAAAAAGCAGAAGGGCAATTGATCTGTGACATTGGCGGAGGAACAAGTGAAATTGGAGTTATCTCTTTGGGTGGGTTGGTATTGAATAGAAGCCTTAGAGTTGCGGGAGACGAGTTAACAGAGGCGATTATAAATTTTGTACGTCTTAAATACAATTTGCTTTTGGGAGAAAGTACGGCAGAAGAAGTAAAGATGGCTGTTGGCTCTGCATACCCACAAAAAAAAGAAAAGGAAGGGAATCCATTGCAAATTGTAGTCCGGGGTAGAAGTCTAGAAACTGGTTTACCAAAATCTCTGAAACTAGGAAGTGAAGAAATTAGAGAGGCACTAATGCCAATAGTAAATCAAATTTTGCAAGAAATTGCTTTGATTATTGAAGAAACTCCACCAGATTTGGTTTCGGATATTTTAGAAAAAGGAATGGTGATGGCTGGGGGAGGATCTTTGATTAGAGGAATTGATAAGCTTATCAGCGAACAAGTGGGGATGCCGGTGTGGGTAACGGAGAATCCTTTAGAGGCGGTGGTTAGAGGTTGTGCAAAAGTTTTGGAGGATGATGTGCTGCTTGGGAAAGTGAGAGTGGTGGGTGGGTTGAGATAGTAGATCGTAGATCGTGGAGATAATGGTTTACAGATCACAGATCACAGATCACAGATCACAGATCACGGTTTACGGATTAGGGTTTGAGGATGACGACGATGTTGTCTGAGAAGTGCTGAATAGTTTCGTACAAACTAACTTCACCTTTTTGAATTGGATCTTGTGGATTGGTTAGGATTTTGGTAACTTTGCCAACTAGCAAATTGGCAGGGATAAGCTCGGTAGCCTCACTGAGAACAAAGTCGCCTAATATCAGCGGAGTTTGGCTCGGAACGTTGGTAATAATAGAACTGCCGTTTGTGTGGCGATAGACCCCTTTGGGCCCGGAAGCACTTTTTAATGAGATGGCGGGAAAAACGTCATCTTCTAGAGTTGTAATAGTAAGAGAATCGTCGGAAATATCACTAATCAGACCAAGTAAAATATTTTCGAGAACTACTGGCATACCAGGTTTTACTTGATCAAGTGGTTGAGTGGAAGTAGCAATAATTTTGTTTGTAGTGTTGGTAACGTTTATAGGTAATACTTTTTGATAGTTAGTTTTTAGAAGCTCTTCGGTTTTTGTGTCTTTTAGTGCTTGTTTTAGTTTTTCATTTTCCCAAACAAGATGGGCAATGAGAATTTTTTGTTCACGGTTTTGGTGGTTTAGTTGTGGCAGGGACTGTAGATACTTGGTTTGTTGATTGAGAAATAAGCGACCAGCTAATATAGGCTTTGTAATGGGGGAAAGTATTAGGGAGATTGAAGAGTTTAAAAAAAGTCCAAGCTTGAGATTACTGATAGTAAATAGTAGGATGGAGACCAAGAGGGGTGGTAAAAATAATAGTTTGGAATTATTCATGTCAGTACAAACCAAGAATACCATAAAAGAAATATTTTTTTTGACAATATCTGTTTTGCTGTTTGAGGGGGTAATGGGGTTAGGAGTGTTTTGGCCGTTTTTGCTAAAGCAGACAGAAAGAAAAAATTCATTTTGGTTAGCATTTTTTTGCGGTGTACTTTTTAGTCTTTTTTATAATCAAAAAATTGGTTTGATGAGTTTGTTTTTACTGGTGGTGATGGCTGGCATACATTTGATAATGGGAGGCGGGAGTAGGGGGAAAATTATTATGGTTATGTCTTTGATTGCAAATTTTGTTTTTGATCGTTACTTTGGTTTGTCGTGGAGTTTGTGGGAGGGGTTGGTAATTTTGGTGGTGTGTTTACTTTTTGCTAAAGACTTGGAGTCTCAAGAAACTATAAAAATAAATTTTTAAATGACAAAAACCACTACTTTAAGTTGGATTGGTTTTTGTTTGAGTCTTATGTTTGCGTTGCTTTTTGCTAGAGTGGTTTTTGTCAATTTGGTTATGGGTGGACATTTTAGAGATTTGGCAGAAAATAATACAATTAGAAGAGAGAAAGTGGTTCAATCTAGAGGGAATATATACGATAGAAATGGTAAACAATTAGCGGTGAATATTGAAAACGAGGGTAGAACTGTGCGATTTTATCCTTATGGTGAAGTGCTGGCTGGTGTTTTGGGTTATACCGGAAAAATTGATGAGCCTAGTTTAAAAAAGTGTAAAAATGACTGTGATGGCGAAACGGAAATAGGAAAAATGGGTTTGGAAAAATATTATCAGGCTGAGCTTGTGGGTAAGCCAGGCGAGGTGATTATTGAAGAAAAGGCGACAGGAGAAACTAGAGCTAAGTTTTTTCAGCAAGGCGGGGAGGAGGGAAAAAATATTACCACAAATATAGATGCGGACTGGCAAAAGACGGCATTTGTGAGTTTGAGGGAGAAATTAAAGGAGGTGGGGAAAAGCGGAGCTGTGGTGGTTACTAAAGTAAGTGGTGAGGTGTTGGTGTTGGTAAGCGCACCATCATTTGATAATAATTTGTTTATAAATAACGGTAAGAGAAGTGATTTTGGAGGGGACTATAAATCAGTTGCGGATTTGCTTTTGGCAGAAGAATCAAAACCACTTTTTAATAGAGCAATTTCGGGAGATTTTGCACCGGGGTCGGTATACAAAATTTTGCCAGCCATCGCTGGTTTGCAAGAGAAAAAAATAAATGAAGACTCGAGTATAGTGGATACTGGTGAAATAAAAATAGGGGAGTATCGATTCGGAAATTGGTACTTGGATAAATATGGGAAAACTGATGGTGATGTAAATGTGACAAAAGCAATTGCTCGTAGTAATGATATTTTCTTTTATAAACTTGGTGAACAGCTTGGAGTAGATTTGCTTGTGAGTTGGTCCAAAAAAATGGGTTTAGGGGACTATACCAATATAGATTTACCAGGAGAAGGAAAAGGTTTGTTGCCAACTCCGTATTGGCGAGAGAAAAATTTGGGAGAGCGATGGTTTTTGGGAAACACATACCACTTATCTATTGGCCAAGGAGATCTGATGAGTACTCCAATGCAGATAAATAGAATGACCGCTGCCATAATTAGTGGTAAAAAATGTGAACCAAGATTAGTGGGTAAGGGAAATTGTGTTGACGTTGGACTTAATGAAGAAAACAGAAAGATAGTTTTGAGAGGAATGGAAAAAGCTTGTAGCCCGGAGGGGACGGCTTTTCCTTTATTTAGTTATGCCGGTAAAATTTATTGCAAAACTGGTACGGCCCAAAAAGGGGGAAAGGAAACGGTGTCGAACGCTTGGATTAGCGTGGTGGTGCCAAAAGGGGAGAAAATGGATGACTGGTTCGTTGTAACTGTTTTGGTGGAGGAGGGGGGTGAGGGGAGTGCTGTGGCGGCGCCAATAGCTAAAGATCTGATGCCGATGCTGTTGAAGTAATACTTGACATTATGGGTTGGTTGTTGTATACTACCAAATTGATAATACCTTAAAAGATCGGACTGAGATTGAAATTTAATTCTTAGTTCGGTCACGGAAAAACAGTCATCCCGAAAGGGGTGTTGTTTATGAAATTGAGACATGGGACCCGAAGCGAGTCACCGGCACCCCTCTCATTTTCATTTGGTTCTCGTGATCGCCCGCCCGCCGCGCGGAGCCGCACAGGCGCCCGAAATTGATCGGCGCCTACTTGGTGACCGCCATTTGGCCGAGGCACAAAAGCTTCCCCAATGGGAAGCGCACGAGTAGATTCCTCCAGTACCGGCTGATCTAGGAGATAAAAGTTGAGGTACTGCTCAACTCTCCAACCAAATTAGGGCGATTCGTTGTTAAGCACCGCGCGCTCGCGACCCGAATAAACTGCCACCGCCGCGAATCGGCAGCATAATCCCGGTCGCACACTACCTCGCGGTAACGCCAACGAAACCCACTTAAAGACCTCCGTCGGCGCACCTGAGCGCCCTTCCCGCTCCGGCGGGGGTCCCGATATTCCAATGCTCCTTGAGTAAAACTCATGGAGCATTTTTTTATGGCAAAAACCCCATAACACTTGACAGGAGTGTGTAATGGATGTATATTATGCGTATTCTCGAATAGAGATTTCTTTTAAAAATAATTTTTCCAAAAC
>JAGORQ010000019.1 GCA_018062705.1 Candidatus Shapirobacteria bacterium | reverse complement strand
TCCATGTCGGCCTTTTTACAAGAAATAAGAGCAGTAGTCAGCCACCGTGAACTTCTCTGGCAAATGGTTGGTCGTGAAGTCAAAGCCCGCTACAAACAACCAATTCTTGGCTATTTTTGGGTAGTCTTAAACCCTCTCGCTCAAATGCTGGTTATGTCTTTTGCTTTTTCTCTAATCTTAAGAATTCCCACCAATGCCGGTGCCAACATTCCTTATTCAATTTTCCTCTTTACTGCCTTACTCCCTTGGAATTTGTTTGCCACCTCTCTTAGTTCCGCCTGCAATTCCTTGGTCAATAGCGCCACTCTTATTACCAAAGTTTATTTTCCCCGCACCATCCTTGTTTTAGCCACTACTTTTTCCAAACTTATCGACTTTTTCTTTGCTCTAATAATTCTTATTATTTATCTGATAATTTACCAGATCCCCATAAATTTAAACATTTTGTGGATATTCCCAATTTTCTTTATACAATTACTTTTTACTCTCGGTATCTCTCTATTTTTATCTGCCGCCAACCTTATCTACCGCGACATTCAATATCTAGTTAACCTAGTACTTATTCTTTGGATGTACGCCACACCAGTCATTTATCCGGCCGACATTGTCCCCGACCAGTATAAAATTATCTTTCAACTCAATCCAATGGCAGTAATAATTAACGCCTATCGTCAAACAATTCTCGGCGGCGGTCTACCCAATATCACCAGTCTACTAGTAGCCACCATTCTTTCAATCATCACCTTTAGCCTAGGCTTAAGTTATTTTAAATCTCGGGAAAAAATCTTCGCCGACAACATCTAAATATGTCAAAACCAGCAATACTATTTACCCAAGTTACCAAAAAGTTTTCTCTCCAGTCCCACAAAACATTTAAAGAGTTTTTACCCGCTCTCATCAAGGGCGAGCAAACTAGCCAACAATTCACTGCCCTCAAAGACATCAGTTTTAGCATCGACCCTGGTGAAACTGTTGGTATCATCGGACCAAACGGCAGTGGTAAATCTACCATTCTCAAACTTATCGCCGGAGTCATGCATCCAAGCTCCGGTACAATCAAGGTTGATGGTCGTGTCTCACCCCTGATCGAGCTTGGTGCCGGCTTTCATTTTGAGCTATCTGGTCGTGAAAACATTCATCTTAATGGGGCGATTCTAGGACTTTCCCAAAAAGAAATCTTGGACAACTTCAAAAACATTGTTGATTTTGCTGATTTGTGGGAATACATTGATCAACCAGTCAAGCGCTATTCTTCAGGCATGTATATGCGCCTTGCCTTTGCCATTGCTGTCCACGTAAATCCCCAAATACTTTTAGTTGACGAAATACTTGCTGTCGGTGACCCTGAATTTCAAGAAAAATGTTTTGTTAAAATGAACCAATTCAAAAAAGCTGGTGTCACCATAGTATTCGTTAGTCACGACATACCCACAGTTAACAAATTTTGTACTCGAATCATTCGTCTCGACCATTCACACCTAATTAAGTAAAATGAGCATTTATCATGACGTTTTTAACACTGACACCTTAAACAACCCCAATACTAGCTATTCAAAAATTATCTCTTATATTAAAGGACGGGACATAAATGTTCTTGATGTTGGTTGCTCTTCAGGCTATCTCGGCGAAATTATCAAGCATAAATGTTTGGCCAAAGTTTGGGGCATCGACAACAACCAATTCGATGTTGGTCAAGCCAAAAACAAAATAGATCGAGTATTTTATCGTGATCTCCAAAAAACAAATTTCCAATATCTACCAAACCACCACTTTGATTACATTGTTCTCGCCGATGTCCTCGAACATCTCACAAACCCTAAGCTTGTTTTGCAAAAATTAATCCCCAAATTAAAACCAACCGGCCACTTCATTATCTCTATTCCCAATTTTCTCCACTACTCAATTAAAACAAAAATGCTGTCCAACAATTGGCACTACACCGATTATGGCCTTCTTGACAAAACCCATGTCCATTTTTACGGCCTAGAAAATTTTGAAGAATTAATAACTTCTTGTCAGCTACACTTTAATCAAATCGATTTTGTTACCTCCAAACCCTTACTAACCGATATCTTCCAAGAAATAAGCCAAAATAAACTTCCTTTGAATTTCCCGTTTGTCAATCAATTCCTCACGCCCCCCTCTTTTGTTTTCCAGTATATTGCCAAAGTGTCAGTTAAAAAATCCACCAACTCACCTACTTACCCGCCCAGAAGTTTTTCCAATAGCACCATTTTCGTTCAACTTCAAATCTTCAAAATTAAAAATTTTATCAAAAACTTTCTCAAATGGTAACCGCTTCCGTCATCATCCTCAACTACAATGGTGGAAGTTCCTTGTCTGAATGTTTAGAAAAGCTCTACCATCAAAAACTCAGCTTTAATGTCGAAATAATTATCGTCGACAATGCCTCCAGTGACAATTCTCTTGAATTATCCAAACAAATCAAAAATAGCAACAAACATGTACTAAGCACTAAGTACTATGCACTTAGCACCAACCTCGGCTTTGCTGCTGGCAACAACTATGGCATTCGACACTCCTCTGGTAAATATATTACCCTCATTAACAACGACTGCCTCCCCGAGTCCTCCTGGCTTAGCCAGTTAATAAATACCATCCATTCCGACCCAAATATTTTTTCTGTCACCTCAAAAATAAAAAAATATCCTGAAACTCTCAACCAAATTCAAAATGCCGGTAGTCTGGTTTTTCAAGATGGTTTTGGTCGGGATATTGGCGCGATTGTTTCACTTGATCATCAGCAATCGTACGAAATCGACAACGGTCAATTCGATGAACCATCCGAAGTTTATAGTGGCTGTGGCGCCGCCATCTTATTTTCCAAAAAAATTCTCGACACTATTGAATATCTAAACGAGAACTTTTTTATGTACTATGAAGACACCGAAATATGCGAACGCGCCCGTTTAGCCGGCTATCAAAATAGCTATTGTCCCACAGCTATTGTTTATCACCATCATGCCAAGAGTAGCAATGAATGGTCACCATTCTTCATCTATCACTCCGAGCGAGGTCGACTGCTTCATCTACTCTACCACTTTCCAATTTCAGTTTACTTTGCCCAACTGTCAAAATTTTCCATCAAATCAATTCTCCGATTCGCCAAAAGTCTAGTCACTCAAAAAAATATTCTCAAAAATTGGCAGTATATTAAAATTGTCTTTGACCAAAAAATTCATCTGTTAAAAAATCTCCAAATCCGCCACAATTTCTCAAAGATATATCCTCCAGCCAACCGTCAAATTGAATACAATAAAATATTATCTGGTTATTGGTATTTCAAATGAAAACCGCTTTCGTTTATGACAAATGGTTCTCTTCTTTAGGTGGTGGTGAAGTTGTCGCTGGGCATTTGGCACTAGGACTCCAAAAACTTGGCTACCAAACCACCATCATCACCGGTCTCCCCACCTCACTATCCCAAGCCAAAAAGATTCTAAAACTTGACCTCTCCGGCATAAATATTATCGAATCATTTAATGATCAGCTCCAAATTAATCGGTTAACAAAAGAGGCTGATATTTTTATCAACAGCTCGTTTTGGGATTACACCACTAGCCTAGCCAAAAAAAATTACTACTACTGTTTTTTTCCCACCCCAATTAAAAACAACTTCTTCAAGTTACTTCTTTCTAAACTCATAATTCCCTACGAAAAAACTCCCAACGGTTACATTTTTTATAATTTAAATCCTCAAAAAACCTACACCATTAATTTTTCTCAAACTTTAAGTGACTATTCTAAAACTAAGCTTTTGCAATCTCAACCTCACCTGGTCAACGCCAAAATTATCAATAAAATTGTCAACGTCAACCATTTCAAAAATCGTCTAGATTATCGATTTACCTATTCACCCATAACAAATTCAGCATTACTAAATACTTCTTCTGATGTAATAATTTCTCATCTTCCTTTTCAAAATAAATTGTTTTCCATACTACGCTCCGGCACATTTCCAGACTTAAAACAAAGGTTAACTCAATTCGATAAAATTTTTGTCACATCAGAATACACCCAATCGTGGGTAAAAAAATATTGGCAACAGGGCTCAGCTCTATTATATCCCCCAGTAACCCCAGTAACCCCCAAGCCAACCATCAAGAAAAACTCCATATTTTCCGTTGGCCGATTCTTTGTCGCTGGTCACAACAAAAAACAAGACATTATGATTAGTGCCTTCAAGCAACTTTGCGATTCAGGTCTTAAGGGTTGGGAATTACATTTGGCCGGAGGACTAAATCAAGAGCCTGCTAGCCAGCAGTATTTTTTACAACTTCAAAAAAGCTCCATTAATTATCCCATCTATCTTCATCCCAACAAATCAAGGTCAGTTGTCGAAAAGCTGTTTTTAGAATCGAAAATTTATTGGCACGCTGCCGGCTTTGGACTTGACAAAAATAGATATCCTGAACGGTTTGAACATTTCGGTATCACTCCAGTCGAGGCCATGTCTGCTGGCTGTATCCCTTTGGTATACAACGGTGGTGGATTAACAGAAGTTATAAAACAGGCTAGTCTGAATCATTCAATGCACACATTTAATACCCTAGACGAATTAGTAACCCTGACGCAAAATCTAATAAACTCCTCCACCACTTTCAAGCCAAAAAAACTATTTTCAACAACAGATTTTTACAATCAACTAAGAACTTACCTAAAATAAACCAACTGCCTCACCCACCAAAAATCCGCCGTCAAGTTGGCCACGGCTTTTCTATCGTAATATCTTTGATACAGCACTTCTCGATCATCAGTCATTTCTGCCTCTCCCAAAAATCCATCTTCCAAGCCCAGAGAATAACTTTTCATGCTCACCTCCCTATTCCCAATCAACAACTTGGTTATTGGCTGTCTATCACTATCGGTTTTCAAACTTATTTCTACCAAAGATTCTTTAGCTACTACACTTTCAATTTGTATTTCTTCATCACCAACAAAAACTCTTACTTCCTCTAAATCTAACTTACTAGGCCCTAGCGCTGTCAAATTAATTTTTTTTCCTGCCCAACGTTTTCCACTATTATCAATGGGTAACGTCACCCCACCAGCAAAAATAACCTCAGGTCTTTTGTCAAAATAATTTGGAATCAAAATTA
The DNA here is from genome assembly GCA_018062705.1 of Candidatus Shapirobacteria bacterium. Taxonomy (GTDB): domain Bacteria; phylum Patescibacteriota; class Microgenomatia; order UBA12405; family UBA12405; genus JAGORQ01. The sequence continues at coordinate 11,325 of JAGORQ010000019.1, read as the reverse complement.
ACCGGTGAATAAAGTTTGTTTTTAATCGATAAATAGGGGAGTATTTTGGCAAAAATTCACCAAGTGTCCAGTAATCAAACTGATCCTGTCGAGTTTTAATTGATGCCTCCGAAAAATTCCCTAATTTAATTCCTTGATACTGAGTATCAAACGGAACAGTTACCCCAACCAACTGTACATACAAACCAAAAAGGGCCAGGCCCACCAGCCATTTCTTATTTAAACTTTTCCAGCTATCAACCAATGCCAAACCAGCCAGTGGAATAAGTGGTGCCATGTATCGCGGACCCCAACTCAACTCTCCTGACCAAATATCAAACATCGAATAAAATCCAACAAAAACAACTGTCCCAAAAATCATTAATCTTGACCAAACACTCTGGCGCCAAGTTGCAAATGCCATGACCAACGCCAAACCCCAAATCGGACTGTAGATCGTTATACTTCTCCCTGGACTCAGCAACATCCCCCAAACAGCCTGGAACACATCGCGACTTCCACCTTCACCATTTAGCATATTTTTCAGCCACACCACCCCTCCCATCCTAAGTACAAACACCACTCCAACCAAAAAACAAACCCCAAACAAACCCATCTTTTTCCGAAACGGCCAATCATCAACTACAAAGTATCCTGCCAAGACAAATATCAACACTACCGTTAAGTTGTAACTAAAAATCAACAATCCACCAATTATTATCGCCAGCAGTAAATCCACCCAATATTTATATTTTTTCCATCTAACCACTGCCAACAATAGTGCTACTTCCTCCACCACTATCAGTAAGTTGGGAAAACTATGTTTTGCCAGGGGCCACAGATTTGTTGTCAGTGAAATCAACACTGCCACCACCAACGCCAATTTATTCTTGCCGCCAATCTGTAAAAGTAACTGCCAGTTCAACCAGAACAATACTATTCCTAAAATCGGATTGGTAAACGAAGCCAACAAAGTCAATAAATAGTCAGATTCTAAGGGAAAATATCTAGCCGGCTGATAACCAAAATGGTCGTACACCGCTTTTGTAATTACCACCGCTGGTATATACGCCACCGCCAAGCCTTTGCTAGCGGAAGAAAAGTAATGTCCATCAGTCGACTTCATCACCGCCCCACCAATCCCATACCTGGGATCACTCGGTTCAAAGTTGCCATTGTTTACCCAGTTTCTCGCCATTTCTAGCGACAACATCCCATCCACCGACTCGATCTGACCTGATGCCGTCAATAAATAGACCATCGGTACAAGTACTGCCATCAACATCAACCACCAATTTTTCCTCATCCCCAATTATACATTTTCTGCATGCTATCATCGTATATTGTGAAATTCTCCATAATTACCCCCTCTTACAATCAGGCACGCTATTTAGCTCAAACTCTTGAAAGCGTGGCCTCTCAAGCTGGGAATTTTGAAATCGAGCATTTCATTATGGATGGCGGATCAACCGATAATTCCGTCAAAGTAATCAAAGATTACGTCTCCAAATACAAAAAACAGCCTCATCTAAAAATTTACTGGCTTTCCCGTCCCGACAAAGGTCAGGTCGATGCCCTCAATCAAGCTATACCAAAAGTAACCGGCGATATTGTTGCCTATATCAATTCCGACGACTATTATTTACCCCAGGCTTTTTCGAGTGTCCAGCAACATTTCCTCAATCATCCATCTGCTCAATGGTTAGTTGGCAACTGCCAAATTTCTGATCCTGGTCTGTCCTGGACTTTTTGGCTCAAGCATCTGTGGCCCATAAACTATTTCAAAAATGCCTTGCTTGTTTTTAACACTATCAATCAACCCTCAGTTTTTCTCAAAAAAGACTTAGTCAATGAAATTGGTCTATTTGACCAAAGCCTCCATTATGCTTTTGATTACGATTATTGGCTCAGATGCAACAAAATTATGTCACCCTCTCGTTTACACCTTTCACTATCAGTCTTTCGGGTTCACCCCCAATCCAAAGGCAATTCAAATTTTTCCCACCAATTTGATGAAGATTGGCTAGTTTTCATCAAACAACAACCAAATGATTTTCTCTATTTTATTCACGCCCTCGCCAAAAATTTCGTCAAATTTATATACTCGTTTCTCAAGTGACTACCATTCTATTTTTTCACTCCAACATTCTCAAACCAGGTGGTGCTTCCCGGGTCGTTCTTGAACAAGCATCAAGGCTTCAAAAGTTAGGTTTCAATTGCCCCATTATTACCACCAAAGTTAATTCAGAAATAACTCGTAATTACTCCGACTTGAGCTTTTACTGTTTATCCAGCTTTTCCACTGGTCAATTTTTTTTCTGGCTGACCTTTCCGCTTTTTTTTGCCAAACTAATTAGTCAAACCAAAAGACTTCTGCCGGAGGCCATTTATTGCCATTCTCTTGCACTCTATTGGGGATTTTTATACAAATTATTTTATCCCCAATCCAAATTAATAATCTATTTCCACGATATTGGCTTTCCCTATTTCGACTCATCACTTGAAACGGCTAGCCTTCGTTTTCCTTTCCCCCAAATTATCAACTTTGTCAAACCGATTTTTTCATCTATTAACCAACAGATAATCAAAAAAACAAACCATCTCATTGCCAACAGTCAAACCTCAGCCAAATTTATTTTCCAAAAATACCATCGTCAACCAGATTCTTTAATCTATCCTGGCTTTGACGAATCTATTTTTCATCCAGGCACCACAGCAAAAGGGGATTACCTGGTAACTGTCGGTCGCCTCGAAAAAATAAAAAATATTTCCACAATAATTTCCGCTCTTCCTCCAAAACAAAAACTAATTATTGCCGGTGACGGTCCCGAAAAAGCCAACCTTCAACAACAAGCTTATAAACTAAATAAAAATGTGGTGTTTTTGGGAAATCAAACTCCTTCACAACTCGCACCACTCTATCAAAAAGCTCGGCTAGGCATTTTTATGTCACCAGCTGAATCTTTTGGTCTAGTTGCCGTCGAGTGCCTTGCCTGCGGTACACCAATCATCGGTGTCAACAAAAATGGGATTGCCGAAATCTCCCAACAGTTCAATCAACTTCTTATTAAAAACTGCCCCACTGCTCTTCACCAGCTTCTTACCCAAAAAATACCATTAAAAAAACTGGCCAGCTTCTCAGTCACACCCTACTCGGCAACCAACCAAGCCCAACAGCTAGCCCAATTTTTCAACCAATCTCTATGATTGTTTTTATCCCTCTAATCTACATTATCATCATCTCTTTACTTCTCACCCCGCTTTATACTACAAAATTCAAACTATCACCCGCCAGCGGTATATTTTTCTCACTAGTCAATACCCCGGTGCTTTTATCCTTAGTCAATTACGGACTGTTTTTCTTTTTTCCCGGCCGACCAATTTTCTTCTATTTGTCAATTTTTACCATCCTCCTCATTATCTCTTTCATTTTTGGACGCCACTACCAGTTTCAACTACCGACAATTAAAATCAACCACGATTTTTTTACTAAAACTATTTTATTGTTATCAAGCACCCTTCTTATCCTCATATCATTACGGATGTGGTTTTGGCCAATCAACTGGGACGATCAAATTTACTATATTGAACAATCATACTCCATCGGTCAAGATCGAAGCATCGATCGATTTATTAACTGGGGGTTTTTTCAAAACAACCAGCTCCACTTTCAAACCAATCCTGCCATTCGCCCCGGATTACCGCTTCTCCAGAGTATCGCTAGCTACTTCTCCACCAATATACAAGATGCTGTTCTGTTTTCTCGACTAATTACCACTTACTTTTTTTGGTTACTACTTTGCATACTGGTTTACTTACAGCCAAAAACCTGGCCATTAACTATTTTTTTTACTCTAACTTGCTACATATTTGTTAATTTATCAATATTCGGTTTTAAGGAATTAGTCCTCATCTCTCAAACTCTTATCTGTTTAAAAGTTCTCTCTGAAACAAAAAAACTACCAATTCGCCAAATGGTTTTAATTGGAATTTGCTTTGGGCTAATGTCCTACATTAACTATAGTGGTGCCATTATATCTTTTATTGTCTATGTTATTTTATTAGTTTTTCAAAAAAACAACTCCTTCTTCAAATTGCTTGCTGGTCCAGTATTTTTAGTATTGATTACAATATTTAGTGGCTTAGAAATAATTTACTTTTTAGGAGTAGCTCTCGACGGCAGTTTCCAAAAGATCGATATTAAGCAACAAACTGCCACCGTTCTTAATCGTCTCAATATTACTTCAAAAACCTCGATCAACTCAAACTCAGGTGCCGAGCCTTCTTCAAGTTATGGTAGAAGCGAACTTGCCTCCTACGATATTAACAATGCAACGGAAATGTACACCAAAGGCAAACTCCAAGGATTATTTCAAATTCAATATTTTGGACTTATCTTTGACTTATTACTTATTACTATAATTTTTAACATTCTTCCCACAATTAATGATAATTTTAATAAATACATTCTAGGATTTGTCTTGCTATTTTTCGCCATTTTTCTCGATATCTTTCACCTTGTCCACCACCCCTATGCCGAAGTTTTATCAATCAGTCACAAATACACCGCCTTCCTCGTCCCCTTTGCAAGCCTAATTATTTCCAGTCTTTGGCCGTGGTGGACAAAACAGTTTCAAAAAATCCCTCCAAAATTCTTCCTGATAATTAGTCTGGTCAGCAGTATTTTTTTGGTATTCTATTTTTCTTTTACCGCCAATCTTTTGCTTTCTATCTGCAATCTTTTCATTCCCACCCACAACTCTCCCAGCTATTACCTTTCAGTCATCACTTTAGCGCTTCAGGTTTTTCGAATTATAAACATAATCACATTGTTAGTTGGAATCATTTTCTATCTAATACATAAAAACACAGTAATTTCCTGGTGGCAAGAGCATCAACTCTCAACCCTCATTATCATCATTACTTTTTTTTATTTCCCATTTCTGCTTTTTTTTCACACCAATTTTGGTATTGATTACACTCTTATCAATTCATTTAGTTCTCCACCTCAAAAACTCTCTAAAATTAAGGGTTGGGAAAGCATTTATACCACAGTCAATTTCCTGAATGAATTACCCCAAGACAGCCACTTACTTTTCGTTAACACCAATCTCAGCCAACTTGGCATTCATTTGACTAACTCAGCCAATAATAATTTTACTATCAACAACACACCCACCCACACTGTCAACCAAAGCGATATTTCTAGCAGTGCTCAATCCCACAATATTGATTATCTAATAGTTAACCCTCAATCCTTCAGTTTTCCTCAGTATAAACTTCTACACAAAACCAGCAGTCTATCTGTGTACCAGCTTAAGTCGACGAATTAATCTAACTCCCAATTCTTTCCACAGTACATAGTTTTGTCTTTGAGTTATTGCGTCAAGTTCTATATTTTGTGATACAACCAGTGGATGCTTTAAAGGAAAAAGAATCGGTTCTACCAACATATTTTCGAATTTGCTTTTGAATTTTGTGTGGGTCGCATCTGGTCTACCAAAACCAATATTATTAACTAAATTCTGGTTAGGGATAATCCCTAGCATCCCCTCAGTCCACATCATTAAATTCCATTGATAGTCCCAGGCCGAATCAATCTCGCCAGTTTTTATTCCATTAAAAATCAACCTCCAGTAGAATCTCTCCCACCAGCCAGCAAACACCTTATCCAAGATCTCACTATTCTTTGACCAACTATTTATTTCAATATCATATTTTTCCCAAACCCTTCTCCAAGTAGCCCACCCACACGAGTGAGAATATCTCGAAAAATAATAGCTATCATCACTATTTTTGTGTCCAAACTGAAAATTATTACCGCTAATACTGCCTACTCGCTTATCATTTTTATATTCAATCAGCAGCTCCTGTGCAAAATAAAAAAATGTTTTATCGGCCAGTACGTCATCCTCTAAGATAATACCCATTTCTTCATGCTCAAAAAACCAATTCATAGCCACCACCGGTCCATATTTACACCCCAAGTTATCTTTTTGAAATTTTACCTTCAGATCACATTTCCATTTTATATTTTTAATACTCCTTTTTATTTCATCTATTTTTTCTTCATCAAATCTATTTCTTGGACCATCAATAGCTATATACAACTTGCTTGGTTCAATTTTTCCGATTTGATCAATTACAATTTTTATCAGATCCGGTCGGTTAAATCCAATTAACAATATTGGTGTATTAAATTCTTTTATTTTTTTCATAAATGCTTGTTACTACGGTGACCATCACTAAAACTACGACAACTTCCACTATCCAATCATGCTTCAGATAGTAAATAATTAAAAAATAAACAACATTGTTTACATAAGGGTGCAGTACAAATATTTCCATCGACATCTTGCCAAATTTATTAAAAAAGTTTAACCCATTCTCAAGCCATTTAAAAATACCCACTAAAGTATTTATAAAAAACAGGCTATAAATGAATCCATACACCTCAATCGATTTTACTGCCACGTTAATTATTGGCAATTTCATGAATACTAATCCGACCAGCGATATGTACCAATATTTCCCATTCAACAACCACCCCATACTCAGCCATACTAACCCTAATACGCCTTTATCCAAACCAAAAGGTAAAATTATTCCGCTTTTTGCCACCAATAATCCCAGAATTACCGCCGTTACCGATATCACCAATTCATTATTTACAGCCTTTGTCAAAACCAAATAAAAATTTTTTGCCCAAAACAGTGCCGGCAAAAACCACAACACAAATCCATAATGATGTAGATGATTAAAATCCATCCACCAAAAAATACCAAATAGCTCATCTTTCAAATTTATATTTTCGTTTACAAAATTAAATCCCGGCCACAGCCACCTTTTAATATATTCCGCCACCAAACCAACTAAGCCAAACAACACAAACGGTATTATCAGTTTTTTGAAATCCTTAATAATTGATTCTTTAAGTGATTTATTTGTATCTATCAGTAATCCAGATAAAAAGAAAAACAGTGGTATATGCCAACTATATATAAACTTTGATAGGGGAGTCGCCATATGACCAACAACCACCGCCAATATCGCCAATCCTTTCAAGTTGGTTATCCAACTAATTTTTTTCTTTTCGTAATTCGTAATTAGTAATTCGTAATTAGTAATTATTTAATGCCATATCTTAATTTACTCAGCAAATAAATTAATTCCAAAATCCATCTAGGGGCAATCTTATTCTTAATTCTAATTCGATGATATTCATCCAGCACTTTATCAGTGTCATTCTGACCCACCCCACCTTCTACCCAATTCGCCACCACCATATTTTTTTGGACTACCTTCGGAAAATCTTTATACGCTCGAAGTAACAATTCATAATCCATGGCATACTTACACTTCTCATCGAATAATCCGTATTTATCAAAATATTTTTTGGACATAAACAGGCCCTGATGGGGGATTGCCATTTTGTATAGCAGTAGGCATTTTTTAAACCAACCCCCAGCCTCATACAAAACCACCCCATTTTTATCAATTCTTTTAATTTTTCCAGTTATCAGCCAGTCCTTATCAACATCCACATTCTCCATCATTCTTGTAAAAACCAAATTGTCTTCCAAAAAATCTCCCGCTCCCATAAAATATAAATACTCACCAACTGCCTTTCGAACTCCAACATTAAACGCGTCGGCAATTCCCTTTGGCTCCGCTTCCACAATTTTAACTCCATCAAACAGCACTTTTTGTCCGCCATTTACCACAACTATTTCCCAATTCTTATATATTTGATTTTTTATCGAATTTATCGACTTCGAAACTGCTTTATTATTATCGTTATAAATTGTCAGTATCACCGATACTTTAGGATGTTTCATAGACTTTTATGTATTCATTAACCATTTTCTTTATTGAATAATCATCAACTTTTACCTTTAAATTATTTTTTAGTACAAAATTTATTCCATTCTCCAGATCAAGAGTATTGTTGTATTTAGCCAAGTAACCACTACCTTTATGTTTGATTAATTCAGACACAACTCCAACTGGAAATCCCACCACCGGAGTTCCTTGCCCCATTGCTTCCACTGGTGTCATTCCAAAACTTTCTGCCAAAGATGGGAACAAAAACACGTCTGATGCTTTCATGTACTTCTGCAATTTTAACTGATCAACCAAACCAATAAAATTTACTCCATCAGAAAATCCTGTTTTAGTCGCTCCCACTCCCAGCCAATATACCTGCTTAAATTTACTCTTCAACAATTCAATATGCTCCCAACCCTTATCAACATTTTCCCAGCCATAGACTACAAACATAACAATGCTCGCGTCTTCAGGCAGTCCCAACTCTTGTCTTAGTTCTTGTTTATTTTTATTGATCTTTACTATGTTTACTCCATTATGAATCATAATGACTCCTTTTATTTTATTAGCCATTTCTATCGACGGAACAACAATTTTTAATTTTGATTTTTCCAAAATGTAGCGCTTTTTATTCCACATCTTGGCTGTGTTGTCCCACCAAAATGTTTGATAAGTTTTTAGATTGGGACATTTTCCGCATCCGAATTCATATCGACAACAATCCATCGGTGTGGCACAGTGCCCAGTATACGGCCACCAATCATGCCAGGTCCAGACCACTTTCTTTTTATTCGACAGCTCAATCAGATTATCCAGCCTAAAATAATTCCCATGCAAATTATGACAATGAATTACATCTGCCCACTTAATTAATGGGTGACTCAATATTTCCTGACTTTTTCCAAAATTAATGTCATCTGCCAAAACGGCATCCCTAAAATTGTTCAGTACAATCGGTACATCTCTACCGGCAATTTTTCTCGACAACTTTTCCAAAATATTATCAGACAGCTCAGCCACATTTTTATCATCGGTAAATTTTCTCCTAACCAACATTTTTACTTCATGTCCTCCGACTCTCAATCCATTTGTCAGATTTTGCATCACCTGCGCCGCCCCCCCCAGGCTATCTGTCTTATTGATCATCAATATTTTCATTGTTTTACTTTCTGGTAAATCTTAACTAAAGATGCGTATATTTTATATCGACAGATATCACAATAGTTGAAGTATTTTTTTCTAATTTCATCATACTCATCCAAAACTAATTTTCTGTATTTTTGGTCACTACTCTTCCCACCCATCAAAAACCTGACGATTGTCAAATCAATGTATTTTTTAATAATGTTTTTATCCCACACCCTCAGCAACCACTCATAATCGGCGGCAATTTTATTTTGGGTATTGTATTTTCCATATTCTAAAAACAAATTTTTGTGAATAAACATTGCCTGATGACAAATAGCATTTTTAATCAAAAACCATTTATCAACCTTATCAAACTTATTTAATCTTTCCTGACCCCCATTCACTTCCACCACATTTCCATAAACCAAGTCTTCTTTTAGCGTATTTTTACTAATTTTTTTCAACGTATCTTTATCAAAAAAAGTATCTCCTGCATTTAAAAAAAACAAATAATCTCCCTTAGCAATATTTATTGCCTTATTCATCGCCTCATAGATTCCACTGTCATTTTCTCGGACATATTGATCAATATATTCACGATACTTTTTAACTATTTCAGTTGTTTTGTCTGTCGACATTCCATCAATCACAATATATTCAAAATCACTGCAACTCTGTTTGCTGACGCTCTGAATACTTAGCTCCAATTCTTCTCCCATATTTTTACACACAGTAATAATTGAAAATTTCATCTAACTCCTTTTTGCCTAACAACCTCCACCGGTCTTTGAATAAAATGATTGATTAACAAAGACAAAACAATTGATAACAACATTACTGTCGGCGTCTGCCAATTTCGATCTATTTGAAACGGCACAAAGAGTAGGGGATAAACCACATTGTTCACCAAGATATGTGTAATATACACCGGATAGGACAAATCACCTAACTGCCGGTCAATACGACTATCTTTTGAGCCTATAAATAATAACGGGACGATTCCCATTATTAGAAAATACAATATCCATTCACCCCCAGCCAAGTTCCCCAACCAGTAATTAAAGCTCCAAAACAACCCCACCGCCACAAATAAAAATACCAAACTGAAACTGTGCACTTTGCACTTTGCACTTTGCACTAATCTATAAATCCAGTAACTTATACTTCCCATCAGAAAATATATCAATTCACTTGGGAAAAAACGATACTCCCACAAATCTCCCTTTAAACCGCTCATTGTGACAATCCACCTACTAAACAAAGACATTATCATCACCAATACTATAATCCACCACTTCTTGGTAACTATAAATGGTGCCAGTAGATAAAACCACAACTCCAGCACCAAAGTCCACGCCTGGGGAATTAATAAAAAATAGACTCCAGACAAGTTACTAAAAGATCCAAACATCACCAAACTTCTACCAAATATTATGAATTGACTAACTGTCATTAAGATGATATTTTTTAAACTTAAATTTGGCATCACTTCAACCAAATATTTCATCTCCCCCCAATTACCTCTCAGCGTATATGCTCCAATACAAGAGGCCACTGTCAATATTAATATTACCCAATAAATAGGATATATTTTCAAAACTCTATTTAGCCAAAAAGATTTATTGTCTTTGTATTTTTCTTTAAGTATCAGGGTCATATAAAACCCAGATATTATAAAAAATATTCTTACGGCTACTACCGGATTTCCGAGAGTAAATCCCCAAAGCGTATAGGTGTGGGTAACGACTACCGCTAGCGCCAACACCAACCGAAAAAGGCCAATACCCATATCACTCACTATATAAATGAATATAAGAATCCACCATTTGTTTAAGTGTATAGTTATTTTCTACTCTCAGTCTAGCCTCCCTACCAAGGTCTAGCGCTACTCCTTTTTCACTCATTATTAAATTAAATCCCTTCTCTAAATCATTTTGATCTTTATAGTTTGCTACATAACCAGTTTTTTTGTGCACCACCAATTCCGGCAATCCTCCCACATTAAAAGTTAAAATCGGCACTCCACAACTCATAGCCTCCAGCACCACCAAAGGACAGTTATCAGCTACTGACGGATACACAAAAACATCCGCCACAGCTAAATACTTCGCTTTAGTTTCCTCTGAGTCCAAATACTTTAACTCCCAATAATCACCTCTAATCACCTCTTTGTTGCCTCCAATCGCAATCCACAACCAACCTTTGTCTTGATAACTTCGATATAACTCTTTAAAATATTCCCCACCTTTCCAGACATTATCAGTACCACCCTGCGCCAAAAACAAAACAACTTTTCTGCCACCATCGATCCCCAGTTCTGCTTTAAATTTCCGTTTGTCACCTGGAATAAATTTGGCTTCATCAACACCATTCGGAATCAACACAATCTTC
>JAGORQ010000044.1:3398-4337 GCA_018062705.1 Candidatus Shapirobacteria bacterium | reverse complement strand
CCTAAATGCTATAATAGCGCCTATGACCGGTATGGTTCCCCCAAAACCAACTCAAAAGACACTTCAAAAGCAGTCCGTTTTCAAAAACGAAACTCTCCAGGATTCCTTTGAAAATTATTCTCAAGCTACCCCCAAAGCACCAGCTCCACCAAAATTTTCTCTTGGAGGAATTCTCGGGTTAAATCAAACCATCGAACTAAACAAATCAACAGTCGAGAACAAGTCTGAAAAAGTCATTTTTGCCACCCCCAGACACCTCGAAACCGAGGCTCAACAGATCAGAGCAGAGGAAACTAGTCGCACCGAACAAGCAGTCAAAGAACTACTTTCTGAAATCAAAAAGCTATTAAGTAACACCCAAAACGCTACCCAAGAATTAATTGTCGCCGCCGACGCACCAGTAGTTGAAGCCAATGAATACGAACTAACGGTACTTCAGCGATTAGCCAATGTTATTCGACTGGTTACTCGCAGTGTCGGTGAAGTCTGTCTCTGGGCCGAATCGTTTAATTCCAAAAAGAAGAAAAAGAATTTCTTTTGGAAAAAATCTCTCAACAAAAAAGGTGGTCAAGCTTTTATGTTTAGCGACGAACACTCCGCCTCCCGAAGCGTCAATTAATTTTTTACAATTATGCCAGGAAATCCAAATGTTTCAGAGGTAATTCCTAATTCTCAATTACCTAATGGTTGTCCACCAAAAAACATTAACAACTTCGATGGTGGATATTCAGCCCCCGACGGTGTTTATGACCCAGGCGGTTTTATTCGAGGTCCAGGTGGGATGAAGCATTGTGACGGATTTTCGAGAAGAGGTGGTGGTGGAAAACTGGCTGTTTGTCAAACATGTCGCGTTCCAAATATTCCAGAATAGACACGATTGGTAGCCACTTGATATAATCACCTCATTGAATCTGCCTGCCAGCAACTGCTAAAGCAGTA
>JAGORQ010000044.1:0-3298 GCA_018062705.1 Candidatus Shapirobacteria bacterium | reverse complement strand
GCTTTTGCAGGCTGGTAGCTCATTCTATAATAAATTAACAATCTGAATCTGCCTGCCAGCAACTGCTAAAGCAGTAGCTTTTGCAGGCTGGTAGCTCATTCTATAATAAATTAACAATCTGAATCTGCCTGCCAGCAACTGCTAAAGCAGTAGCTTTTGCAGGCTGGTAGCTCATTCTATAATAAATTAACAATCTGAATCTGTAGCTCAGTTGGCCCGCCTGCAGAAGCTATTGCTACAGCGATTGCGGGCAGGTTAGAGCGTTTATGTACTATTTTACCTATGTTCTACAAAGCAAAATCGATTCTTCTCTGTATATCGGCTGGACTAACAATCTAAAACATCGATTTTTGCAACATAACTCTGGAAAAGTTTTCTCTACAAAACTAAAAATTCCATATAAAATAATATATTTTGAATGTTGTCTTAATGAAAAAGATGCTATTGTTCGAGAAAAGTCACTGAAAACAGGTTTTGGTAGAAAGTATATTAAGAATAGACTAAATAGTTATTTCACTGATATAATTCCTCATCAAATCTGAATCTGTAGCTCAGTTGGTTAGAGCGTTTCATTGACATTGAAGAGGTCGGAGGTTCGAGTCCTCCCAGATTCACCATGTTTTTTTCATTGACAAAACTTGTCACTACACCGCCCACTCGTGGGTAATTTTTGTTTCCCCCGCCTGGGCTATCCATATTTTCCTTTTTAATTCGTAATTAGTAATTCGTAATTAGTAATTATTTACTATAATACTCATATGTCCCAATTAGATGCATCCAAACACAACAACGACAATTTATTTAAAATCCGCCACAGTGCCGAGCATGTCCTAACGCAAGCCATGCAACGCGTTTTTGGCGCCGAGAAGTTTTACATGGCCATGGGCCCCGCCACCGACGACGGTTTTTATTTCGACTTTGAACCGCTTGGCGATTTCAAAGTTTCCGAAGATGATTTTTCCAAAATTGAAGCTGAAATGGCCAAAATTGTCAAAGAGAACCTGCCAATTGTCAGGTCAGAAGTAACTCTCGATGAAGCTAAAAAACTTTTTGCTAGCAATCCCTACAAAATGGAATGGCTTGAAGCCATTACCAACCGCGACGAAGTTATCACCATCTACAAAACAGGTGACGAATTTTTTGATTTATGCGCCGGCCCTCATGTCGAAAAAACTTCTGACATCAAAGCTTTCAAGCTTCTCTCAATTGCCGGTGCTTATTGGCACGGCGACGAAAAAAATAAAATGCTTACTCGCATTTACGGCACCGCTTTTGAATCCCAACAACAACTTGACGAACATCTAAAAATGCTCGAAGAAGCCAAAAAACGTGACCACCGCAAACTCGGTCCACAGCTTGGTTTGTTTTTTCTGCACGAAACCGCCCCTGGCATGCCTTATTGGCTTCCCAACGGTACCATTATTATTAATGAACTATTAAAATTTTGGCGGATTGAGCATGAAAAAAGAGGTTATCAAGAAACGATTTCCCCTCAGCTCAACAAGAAACAACTCTATGTTACTTCTGGCCACTGGGATCATTATCGCGAAAACATGTTTTTAAGCGACATGGGCGAAGATGGTGTTTACTGCCTCAAACCTATGAATTGTCCCAACGCCATGACTATTTTTAGTCAGGGAATCCACAGTTACCGCGATTTACCACTCCGGCTGTCCGATTGCGACCCACTTCATCGTCACGAAAAATCCGGCCAACTAAATGGTCTACTCCGCGTCCAAAAATTTTCTCAAGACGATGCCCATATTTTTGTTACCGAAAGTCAAATCAAAGAAGAATACGAAAGAGTTTTGGAAATTACCAAACTTTTTTATTCTATTTTTGATATCAAATTCAAAATTAGACTTGGTACCCGACCAGATGATTTTATGGGTGATATTGCCACCTGGGATCAGGCCGAAAAAGATCTTGAGACAATCATGAAAGAAGCCAATATCGAATATTATGTTGGTCCAGGTGAAGGGGCTTTTTATGGACCAAAGTTAGATATTATGATGAATGATTGCATGGGACGTGAATGGCAAACCGGCACTGTCCAGCTCGACTTCCAATTACCTCGTAACTTCAAACTAAAATATACCGACTCTGACGGCACCGAAAAAACACCAGTGGTTATACATCGAGTAATTTACGGCTCACTCGAGAGGTTTATGGGTATATTAATTGAGCATTTTGCCGGGGCTTTTCCCGTCTGGCTTAGCCCAGTTCAAGCCAAACTAATTCCCATTACCGACCAACAACATGAGTATTGCCAAAATTTAGCAAGACAATTTAAAGAGCAGGGGATTAGGGTCGAAATCGACGATAGAAGCGAAAAAATGCAAGCCAAAATTCGCGATGCCCAAATTCAAAAAGTTCCCTACATGTTAATTGTTGGTGGCCGTGAAGTCGAAGCCAATGCGGTTGCTGTTCGCCAGCGTGACGAGCAAGACCTAGGGGCCTTACCCATTGCCGATTTTATCGCCAAAATTAAGGAACAAATTACCACAAAATCTTTAAATTTGATAAAATAACCCAATCAATGGCAACTTATCGTAATCAAAATCCAAACAAGAAGTTTTACAAAACTAATCAGTACATCAACGCTCAGGAGGTTCGTTTAGTCGACGAAGACGCCAAACAAATCGGCGTCGTCTCTATCATGGAGGCGCGTCGAATGTCCCAAGAAACTGGTCTTGACCTAGTTGAAATTGCTCCGTTGGCCAAACCGCCCGTTGTCAAACTCATCGAGTTTGCCAAATTCAAATATCAGGAATCCAAAAAAGCTAAAGCAGAAAAACGCGGTATCAAGGGTGGTGAACTCAAAGAAATTCAAATGACACCTTTCATTTCTACCAACGATTATGAAACTGGTGTCAAGAAAGCCCAAAAGTTTTTATCTACTGGAAATAAAGTCAAATTAAGTATAAAATTCCAAGGTCGCCAAATCCAACATCAGGAATTTGGGCACAATCTAGTCAAAAAGTTTTTGACTGATATGGCTGAATTCGGTACACCCGAAGGTGAAGCCAAACTAATGGGCAAAAGATTAATTTTAGGTCTGACCCCAACTAAAAAAAATAAATAATATGAAACAAGCTAGCAAAAAACTTCGAATTCGAAAATCGGTCAGTAATCGTTTCGAAGTCACCAAAAATGGTGTCGTTCTCCGACGTTCCTCATTTGATCGTCATCTTCGTCGTAAAAAAAGCAAAAAACAACTTCGCCGTCTCAAGGGCAAGGTTCATGTAATTGCTCGTTTTGCCAAGAAGATCAAGCAAATGCTTGGAAGAGCCTAAAC
>JAGORQ010000043.1 GCA_018062705.1 Candidatus Shapirobacteria bacterium | reverse complement strand
AAATAATATATGGCGACCACTAAGACAAGGGAAAACTGTAAGCCACAATTGGGAATTACTAGTGGGGTTGGCGAAAAAATATAATAAAACTCAAAGTCAAATTATTCTAAATTGGATGATTTCGAATGAATGTTTTCCGATGATTTTTTCAGCCAACACCGACCATATAAAAGAAAATTTTGAGTCGCAAAATTTTAAAGTAGACAAAAATGATTTGGAACTAATGGATAATTATCGAATTGAAAATTATCGAAAACCAAAAGTTGATTGGGATAAAACTGGCGATGGGATTAGTGTGGCACTGTTGCCAGATGTGTTTGAAGAAAATTTAGAGACGAAGTAGTCCACGGAAACCGCGGGAGGCGTAATAGGAATCGGCGCCGTTGTGGTAGACAAAGACATGATTGTAGCGCCGGTCGGCAAAGATAGCACCGCCAAGTTTGCGGATTGGATCTGGAGTTTGGAGCCAACTACTAGTTTTGAGATCAAACTCCCCTAGTGTTTGAAGGTGTTGATATTGATTTTCGGTGAGTAATTCGATACCCATCGATTTGGCCATATCGACGGCGGTATTTTTGGGTTTAAAAGATTTTCGAGAATCGAGGGCCGGGCGGTCGTAACACAAACTACGGCGACCAGAGGGCGACTCCGGCGAGCAGTCACAAAAAATATATTGGTTTGTTGTTTGATCAAAATCGATAACGTCAGGTTCACCACCAGTGGTTTCCATCTCGTGTAACGACCAAAGTTTTTGAGGGCTATCAAATAATTTGGCCTCGACGGTGGCCCAGTCAATATTTGGGTGACGATTGGTATTTTTTAAAAAACGAGATTTGAGAATGGTGAGTAAATTTGGCTGGTTCATACTATATTTTATAAGAGAATTCGTAGCGGTTGAAATCGTGACCGTTTTCTGTGACTTGACCGACTAGCTTCATGCCAAATGACAGTGCAAAATTATTCATACGTTCGTTGGTGACATCAACCAAGCCAAAGGTTGTGGAATAGCCCATCTGGCTGGCAAAACCCAAAACAATTTTGAGAGCAGCCTTCATAAATCCTGGCTCAGCGGAGAGCTTGACCATGGAACGCTCGGGGATATCACCGTCGCGAGGTTCGATATTGATATAACCAACCAGTTTGGCATTGTCGGTGCGACGAATTAAAAATCTAAATTGCTCTTTTTTCTGCCAGTGAAAAATAGAAAATCTCAAGAAGTCTATGGCTTGAAGTTCGGTGTACGGACTATCGGGATAATGTTTTTTTAGAGTTTCCTCGGACACATATTTATAAACTGCTGGGTCGGAAAAAATAGCTACCAGAGAATAAAAATCTGCGGGTAAAAAAGAATAATCGTCTGTCGAGACTATTTCGTATTCGATGTGGTGTTTGGTGACAAACTTTTGGTGATAAAGAGGCATAGTTGATTATATGTTATCTGCGTAAAATTTTATCCATGGGACGGCCTTTGGCTAGCTCGTCGATTAGTTTGTCTAAATAACGAATTTCGCGCATCAAAGGATCTTCTATCTCCTCGATTCGGACACCACAAATCACACCTTTAATTAATTTTCGTGAGGGATTTATTTTTGGTGATTCTTTAAAGAAAGTTTCAAAATCGACTTGTTTTTCGATTTGTGAATTTAGTTGTTTTGAAGTGTAGCCGGTGAGCCAGCTAATTATTTCATCAACTTCGGACCGGGTGCGGTTTTTTCGCTCAACTTTGGCAATATAAAGTGGATAAACAGTGGCAAAAGGCATGGTGTAAATTTTAGTATTCATTTTTGATGACAAAAAATGAGCCACGGATGGTGCCGGCGAGTTTGGATTTTTGGCGGGCGAATTTGAATTTTGTCGCCAATTCGGTGGGTACTTCCATACCGTCGGAAAGCTTGAAGCCAACAGCGCGTTTTTTGGGATTGTCGAGAGAGTAGAGAACATTGACCGATAAGCCATCTTCATAAAAGACATAAGTCCACAAAATATTTTCGACTTGGAATTGACTGGTTTCCAATGGTTTAGAGGCAAATTCAATGTCGCGCTCATCTTTTAAAATTCGATTGACGTAATCCAGAGTTGGCTGACTATCACTAGCCGGGACGACAGTAAACTGGTGGTGATACTTGTTCATAAAATACCGGGCTTCATTGGCACGCAAGCCGGCGAGGGCCGGGGCAACTGGCGATGTTTCCAAACCAACCAAGGAGACAGTTTCAAAATCGATGATATGGGGCATAGTTTATTTTAGCAAAACGGGAAGGAGCTAATACTTAACCCCTTTGGCTATAGACAAAATCTGATTGAAGCCAAGATTTATGACATCGTCAATTTCCTGAACTGCTCGGAGACTGTAAGTAGGCTTGGTTTTGTAGGGCACATCGGCAATATCTTTATTTAGTTTAATTATGTCGGTAAACAGATATATTTTGTGATGGTGAAATGGAAATAGTTGTTTTAGACCATCCTTGGTCTGATTGTCCATAGCAAGAATTAACGAAGCTTTGGTAACAACCAGATAATCAATAGGGGTAGATACATGATTCGACAGATCAACATTGAGTTTTTGGAGCAAAGGTTTTACTCGGGGGTAGACTTCGTTGTAGTATGTCAGGTTAGGAAAACGAACGGGCTTGTGGTCAATTTTTGTCCCCTGAATACTCCGGGAAATAACCTGATAAGTGACACCATCACCCTGTTTGGACATTAGCTGAGAAATAAGTTTCTCGGCGACAGCAGATCGAAGGATATTTCCCCGGCAGACACAAACGATTAACTTTCTGGAATCCATAAGGATAGTATAATACTTAAATGCCAAGTTTTTTTGAAGAACTTTGTGAAATAGCCAACACCGACTTGAACAACAAAGACAAAGTAATTGAATATTCTATCCGTTTGGAAAGATTGGTGTTGGGACAACATGACCATGACGAAGACTTGATAATATTGCGACTTAAAAAAGAAGGCTGGTTAATCAAATTACAGATACTTTATGAAGTCTATAAAACCGAACTGGAAACTGTTTTAGCACATTCGTTTCTGAATGGTGATAAAAAATTTGAAGAATTAATGTCGGATCGGGCAAAAATATTAATAGAAAGTGAGATTTCTATTGGCCGGATTGAAGCAGACGACAAAATGTTGTTTATAGGCTCGGGCCCGTTGCCGATGAGCGCAATTTTGTATAATAAATATGCTGGATGTCAGATTGATTGTATTGAAAAAGATAAAAACATGGTAGATATTTCGCAAAAAGTATTAGCGAAGTTGGGGTTAGCAAAAAGTGTTAATGTTTATTGCAAGAATGGAGAAAAATTGAAGGCTGATAAATACGATGTGATTGTAGTAGCTTTACTGGCAAAACCAAAAAATAAGATTTTAGAGTCGATATTTACTTCAATGGAACCAACCACCAGAGTCATCTGCAGAACTGCCGATACGACCAATAAAATTCTTTATGAAGAAACAGATAAAAAATTGTTTGATAGATATGGTTTTAACAAAAAAAATGTAGCGGGCACAAAGCAGACCGTATCATCAGTGTTTTATTTGGGTGACTGAGGAGATGATTAAAAATTAGCAATAACTATTTTTTTCATCTCCATCAGGTGGGCGAAGGCGTCGGGACGACCCATTAACTCCCCCATGCTTTCGGGGACAACCTGCCAACTAAGACCATATTTATCTTTGCACCAACCACATTGTTCTGAATCAGGGACTGCAGATAATTTCTCCCAATAATAATCAATTTCAGTTTGGTCTTGGCAGGGAATAGAAAAAGAAATTGACTCGTTGAATTTAAACTCAGGACCAGCATTGATAGCCATAAAATGATTACCGGACAATTCAAACTCGACAGTCAGAACTTTGCCAGCTAGATCTTTTTGAAAATCGGCCAAACCTTCATTGGGATAATTGGTGGTGGAAATGATTTTACTGTCGGGAAAAACTGAGACATAAAAATCAACAGCTTCGGCGGCGTTGCCGTTAAACCAGAGGTTGGGGGTGAGAGTTTTGGTCATAAATAATTTAATAAATAAACTTAGCCTTCAACTTCGACCTGGAAACCAGCATAGGCCATTCGCTTCATATTTACCGGCATTTCCACATCGGGCATATCTTTCATTTGTTCGCCCATCTCGACCATCACCTTGGCATTGACCTCGTCGCGATGCGCTTTGGACTCAAAAGTTATGAAGGAAAACCAGACAGTTTCGTCGCTACTAGCTCCGACCATTTCAGGAAAGGCGCGGGTTTTTTCGTCGCCCATTTCTTGTGGCTTCATATCATCGCCTCGACATTCAAAATAACTAAGAGCACCGTGCTTCATCCACGAATCACGACCCATTTGAGCCATTTTTTTGTACTCTTCGACTTTGTTATTGGGAACTACTAGAACAAAACCATCAACATATTTTGACATGCAATTTTTCTCCAAATAAAAATTAATAAACTAGCTATGATTTGATCGAACTAACACTAATATAATAGCAGTTAATTGCTGTTGGGAGCCAATGAAAATGGAGGTATAAACATTGTTAAGAGGTTTATTTTAAGTTGCCCATAAATTGAATACAGTTTCCATCTGGATCGTGGAAGGTGCAGACCGATCTTTGCTCGCCGGGAATTATTTCACTAATGGACATCGGTTCTTGAATGAAATGGACCTTGGCATTTTTCAAGCGAAGATGATATTTTTCAATTTCGTCACAATAAATATTGAGCATGGTGCGAACTGGCTCGGTGCTCTTACCTTTGACTTGGGAATGCTTGGCAACCCACAACTCATACCCCGGAGCAACTTCGAGCATATAACCATAATCTTTGGGGTATTCAAGTTTTTTTGGACC
>JAGORQ010000042.1 GCA_018062705.1 Candidatus Shapirobacteria bacterium | reverse complement strand
GGTTTAAACAATGTTTATATAGTGTCTAATCTGTTCTCCCAAAATACAAACTCCATCTATTCTATACTTAACAAATTTTCTTTGAATTTTTTTGTCCATCACCAAAAATAATTTGGCCACTCTTTTTACTTGTGCCAATTTAGTTTTGGTCAACATCTCTTCCGGCATACCCAGTCGGTCATCACTTTTAAATTTTACTTCAACAAACACTAGCCAATCTTTATCACTCATAATTAAGTCAATTTCCCCCAGATCATTGACATAATTTTGCTCTATTAATTCATAGCCTTTTTGCTCCAAGAACACCCTTGCCTCTTCCTCTCCCCGCCGTCCCTTTTTAAAATTAAATTCTTTTATTGGCATATATAACTCTACAAGTTCCAAATTAACAATTTCCAAACAAGTTTCAACAAACAAATATCAAGTTCCATTTTTTAAATTAACCTTTGTAATAATTGCTGATAATATATTTCTTAATTCAATACATTCGGCAATCAAATAATCTAGTTGTTTAATCTGACTTTCGTTGCCTTCCTTAAGTAACTCTAGCCAGTAAATAGTCTCCTTGGATTCTTTGCGGGATATCCGTAAACGGTGTAAAAAATCTTTTTTACCTAGGCAATCGTTAGCCTCTAGATAGTTTGCACCAATTGAAGCCGACGATCGAACTATTTGATCAATAATTTTAAAATTAACAACATCTTTAGTTAGAGATCTGCACATTCTCACCACACTTTTGGCGAAATCTAACGTTCTCTCTGGTAATTTACTTTTATATTCCATTTGTAATTTGTTTTTTGTAACTTGGAACTTGTTTGGAACTTGTCGATTTGTTATTTGGAACTTTTATAATTTAATTATTATTTTGTAATTTATTTTTTGTAACTTGGAACTTGTTTGGAACTTGTCGATTTGTTATTTGGAACTTTTATAATTTAATTATTATTTTGTAATTTATTTTTTGTAACTTGGAACTTGTTTGGAACTTGTAGGTTTGTAATTTGGAACTTTTATTCCCTAATTCTATATTGCAACGCTTCTGCCACATGAACATTATCAATAATCTCAGACTGGCAAAGATCAGCAATCGTTCTCGCCACTTTTATCAATCGAAAATAAGTCCTCGCCGACAAATTAAATTTATTCACCGCTTGTTTTAAAAGTAAATTGGCATTATCAGAAATTTTGGCAAAATTTTTCAAGTGTGAATTTCTCATATCAGAATTACTATGGATTCCACTCAGATCTGCAAATCTTTTTCTCTGAATTTCTCGAGCATTTTTTACTCTCAACTTAATAGTCGCTGACTTCTCACTATTTTTGTTAACCTGCGCATCCAACATCAACTTATTCACTTCAACTGCTGGCACGGTTAAGTGCAAATCAATCCGGTCCATAATCGGCCCAGACAATTTTTTTTGATAATTCATAATTTGATGAACACTACATTTACACTCTTTTTTTGGATCACCCAAAAACCCACACGGGCAAGGGTTAGCCGCTGCGATTAACATAAACTGTGCCGGAAAATTAACCGATCCGGCCGCCCGAGAAATAGTCACATTGCCGTCCTCCAATGGCTGTCTCAACGCTTCCAAACTAGTTCTTCCAAATTCAGGGAACTCATCCAAAAACAGCACTCCTCGATGAGCCATCGACACTTCTCCCGGGTGGGGGACTGACCCTCCTCCAATTAATCCAATCATTGAAGTCGTATGATGTGGACTCCTAAATGGTCGACGACGCACCAAAGACCCTCCTGGCGGAATATTACCAGTTACCGAAAAAATCTTGGTCACCTCCAAGCTTTCTTTATCTGACAAATCAGGCAGTATTCCCGGAATCGCTCGGGCCAACATCGTTTTCCCACTTCCAGGTGGCCCCATCATCAGCATATTATGCCCACCGGCAGCCGCAATTTCCAAAGCCCTTTTGGCTTGCTCTTGTCCCAGTATTTCCCCAAAATCAAATTCAGGCACTAGCCCATCCATCAATTCACTGCTGTCCACATACTTCAGTGGCTCAATTAGTTTTTGGCCTCTCAAATGTTTTACAAGTGTCGTCAAACAGTCTACTGGGTACACCGTCACTCCTTCCACCACACTGGCTTCATTGGCCGACATTCTAGGTACAAAAATATTTTTAACTCCTTCTTCACGGGCAGTCAGTGCCAGCAAAAACACTCCCCGGGTGTGTCTTAGTCCACCATCAAGAGATAATTCACCCATAAAATAGGCCTTTTCTTTAGGCAGGTTCACTTCATGATTCGAAGCCAAAATGCCTATCGCAATTGGCAAATCAAAACTTGATCCATCCTTAGGCAAATCCGCCGGTGCCAAATTAATCGTAATTTTGGCCATCGGAAACTCCAGTTCGCTATTTAATATAGCTGTTTTTACTCTTTCCTTTGACTCATCTCCCGCCTTGCTAGCCAACCCCACCATATTAAATGAGGGAAAACCCCTCTCAGCCACATTCACTTCAATCTCTACCTCCACCGACTTCAATCCATAATTAGCGATACTTCTTACTTTAGTTAGCATCAACACATAAATTTACCACAAAAAATATAAATGGTTAAATGATAAATGGTTAAATAAATTGATAAAATACAGCATGTCTTTTGATCTAACTTCCACCATGACCCCTGCCGGAGATCAGCCCGAAGCCATAAACTCTCTGGTTTCGGGTCTTAATTCCGGTGTCAAAAAACAAACTCTTCTCGGTGTCACCGGTTCTGGAAAAACCTTTACTATCGCCAATGTTATTCAGCAAACTCAGCTCCCCACTTTAATCATTTCTCACAACAAAACTTTGGCTGGCCAGCTCTATCAAGAGTTTAAAGAGCTTTTTCCCCACAACAAAGTTTCCTATTTTGTTTCTTACTACGACTACTATCAGCCCGAAGCCTACATTCCTGCCTCCGACACCTATATTGCCAAAGAAGTGGAGATCAACGACCTTATTGATAAACTTCGTCTCGAAGCCACCTCAAATTTATTCGAAGGTAAGGATAATATTATCATTGCCTCTGTCTCTTGTATCTACAACATTGGTGATCCTCGTGAATTTGGTTCTCGTACCATTAATTTTAAAATCGGTGACCAGTGGACCCGTCGCCGACTTTTTGAGGAACTTGTTAAGCTCTATTACACCCGCTCCGAGCTCGAATTCAAACGCTCCTCTTTTCGAGTTCGCGGTGAATCCGTCGAAATTTGGCTGTCCTATGGCGACTGGATTTTAGTAGTTGAGTTTGATCCAGAGGGTAAAATCAAAAGTCTAATTCAGCGCCACCCTTTCTCAGGCCAAGAATTTAAATTAGCTAATTACGTCCTATATCCCGCAAAACAATTCGTCGGCGCCCAGGCGGAAAACATGAAGGAAATTTTTGCCAAAATTAGAGAAGATTGTCGAGTCCAAGTTGACAAGTTTAAATCGGAAAACAAAATCCTCGAAGCTCACCGACTTCAACAACGTGTCGATTACGACCTAGAAATGCTTACTGAAATGGGCTATGTTAATGGCATTGAAAATTACTCCATCTACTTTGAACCAAACCGGAAAAACGGTGACCCACCTTACACCTTAGTCGACTATTTTAACCATCTCTACGGCCAAAATTTTTTGACTGTTATTGATGAGTCCCATGTCACAGTTCCCCAAATTGGCGGTATGTACGCCGGCGATGTGGCTCGCAAAGGCACCCTGGTCGACTTTGGTTTCCGCCTGCCCAGTGCCTACGACAATCGCCCCCTAAAATGGGACGAATTCTATCAGCGTATCCCCCAAGCAATCTACGTTTCAGCGACTCCCTCTCCATTTGAAATAGAAGAATCCAAAGGTCACATCGTCGAGCAAATTATCCGCCCCACCGGTCTAGTCGACCCGCCAATTACTATCAAACCCACCAAAAATCAAATCCCTGACCTAATCGAAGAAATCAAAGCTCGAGTAGCCAAAAAAGAACGTGCCCTGGTCGTCACCATTACCAAAAAAATGGCCGAAGATTTATCTTCTTATCTGGCCGACCCAGCCAAAACGGGCACTTCACTCAAAGTAGCCTATCTTCATTCCGATATTGAAACTCTCGAGCGTTCCAACATTTTGGACAAACTCAGGAGTGGGGATTTTGATGTCTTGGTCGGCATTAATCTTTTACGTGAAGGCCTCGACTTACCTGAAGTATCGCTCGTGGCTATTCTCGACGCCGACCAACAAGGTTTCCTCCGTTCTCGCTCCTCGTTGATTCAAATTATGGGCCGAGCTTCACGTCATATCTCTGGCCAAGTAATTTTGTATGCCGACCGCACCAGCGATGCCATGCGCCAGGCCATCGACGAGGTCACCCGCCGCCGAACTATTCAACTAAAATATAACGAAGATAACGGTATCACTCCCGAAACCATCAGCAAATCCATTCGTCCCAAAATTATCCAATTACAAGAAAAAGAAGATGTTTCGCTTCAGCCTCTAGTTGGTGTTGACCCATTATCCCTCACCCCTCAACAACGCAAAAAACATTTAGCCAAACTCCGCGCCCAAATGCGCCAATCCGCCTCCGACCTCGACTTCGAAGAAGCAATCAGAATTAGAGATAAAATAAAAGAAATTGAAAAGCTTTAATATGCACGATAAACCAAGTGATAGAGTCGAATCAAACTACAACCAGATTGCCTCAGAATATATTGATGTAAAGCCATTTTGTGAACAGGCAAAAATAGCTTCCATTTTATTTACCGAGCTAGATAGAAGAGAACCGTCTCCAGAAGCGCTAGTTTTGGCGAAAACGTTGGCAAGTGCTGGCTTTGTTGGGAAGATGAAAGCAAGATACCCCGATCTTTACGAAACCTCTTTTCCAGAGTGGCTCAAGGAAGCTAGAGAACAAAACCACAT
>JAGORQ010000041.1 GCA_018062705.1 Candidatus Shapirobacteria bacterium | reverse complement strand
GGCCAAAACCACCCATCATACCGAGACCAACACCAAAAGCTTTGTCGCCACGACCGCCCATCATGTTGCGACCACCGAGACCAAACTGGAGATATTTAATATCTATTCCTTGAGATTTAGCCCAGGCTTCTAGATCAGTGCGCTGTTGGGTCATTAAAGTTTGACGCTCGGTAGGAGTTTTGTTCTGCCAGTCTGTTTTATTTTTTTGAAGCTCAGTGTGCTTATTTAAAATTGCCGTTTTTTGGGCATCAGTAATTTTATTTTCTTTGACCAAACCATCAAGATAGGTGGTTAACCGATCGGTAGCTTGTTGCTGGAAATCAGCTCGTTTTTGAGATTGAAAATCATTAAAAACTGTCTGAACTTTAGATTCTTCAATGCCAAGTTTTTGGGCAAGATATTGAATAAAGTTTGGAGTGTTAGGAGTGAACGCCCGAGCGACACCTACTTTGTAAACGGCGCCGGCACTAACGACGGCGACGATAAAAGCGGGAACGAGAAATTTTTTGGAAATCATAGAATTAAAATTATTAATTGCTATGAGTGTAATGTTAGATTCTGAACAGAGGCTTAAGAGGCTTGGTTAGCACGTTCTACAACTAATGCAGAAATTATATGATGTCTTCTAAAGATCTCGACACCTTCGGCTTCATTAAAGTGACCCATGGCGGCCATGCCTGGCTGAAGATGGGGGGAAGCAACGTAGCTCCAGAATCCTTGGCCGATAGTTAGTTGTTTTGGGTCGATTTTGGTTTCACCTGTTCTCTGATCTGTAGTGGTGGCGTATGAATAAAAAGGTACATCTTTCCACATGGACATGTCACCCAAAAATAGAGACGCTGGGCCAGCACTAACTTCACAAATAAAATTATAATTATCGTCGACCATATCGATAGTTTCCAGATAATTTGTATTGTAAGCCTGGGCAAAATCGGCAAAATTAATACTGTAAGTGTGATTTTTGACGAGATTGATTCCTGCCTCGGTGCCATTTAAAGAAATTGTTTTTTCAATGACCGACGAAGCAGTGTGAACACTATCATCAATAATTGGCTCTTGAAAGACTTTTTTGGGATCAATTGGCTCATTTTTTTTATCCACTAAAAATCTTTGGATATTTTCTTTTTCTTTATAATCTGAGGTTCCAAAACTTTCACTAGTGACCACTTGCCAAAATTGGGTTAAATTTAGTCCGTTTATTCGACAAAAAGAAAGTATGGCTGTAGTCTTTTCAACCACCTTGTCGGGTGGTTCAGAAAAACTATCGGACATATCAAAGATGTTGTAGTCGTGGACACTTAAATGGTTTTCTTCTAGGAGAGACTGGAGATTTGTAACTTGTCTAGCTAACGCTTCTTGACGAAAACTTTGATCAACAGTTACAGGATTTCCAGCCAAGTCTTTTTTGGCATCTTCGTCCCACCAGTCACGGAGTTCGTGACCAGCAGCACTAAGGGTAGAAGTAGCAAGATATTGATCTAGGACACCATCCACTTTTAGTAAAGCAGGGAGACCATCCTTACCATTATTCATAATTGCTACCATCCCAAGCATTGCTTCGAGGTTGACGAGACAAGTAATTTTGGCGTGGATATTGTTGTGATAATTCATAGGAAAACCTTCAACTGACCCAATCATATCAGCGAAGGCTTCGTCGGCAAAGGCAAACGATTTTTGAATAATGGAGTAAAGCTTGTCTTTGTCAATTAGCTTGGCAATTTCGGGATTTTTTTCAAAATATTCTTCAAATTTTGGGACAAAAACATCTGGCCTGATAAGCGACTCATCCCATCTGTAGTTTGAAACTAACTGTTCTTGAGTGAGACGACGGTGTTCTCGGGGTGCATCGGTTTCCTTTCCGGGAAAGATGGCTGTCTGAAAATTGCCTTGGTTTATTAAATCGGTGGCGACCATTTTTTTCATTATAACTCTTTCAGAAAAAATTCAGGATATTAACTGATACTGGAATGGTGGGAGATAATATATAATGACTAATTAATAATTACTAATTACTAATAAAATAATGGAAGAAAATAAAAAAAATAGTTATTTGGTACCAGGATTAGTGGTGGCTGGGGTAGTGGTAGCTGGTGTGATTGGCTTTGCCGCCCGTTATAATAGAACTGAAGAAAAGAAGGAGATGGTGGTTGAGCCAACTAGCGCTCCAACTGCTGTAGTTCTTGACTACAAATACAAAGACGGTGAATATAGTGCTGAAGGAATGTATACCTCACCGGCGGGGCCAGAACAGATAAAAGTTGATTTGACGGTAAAAGATGGGGTGGTAACTGATTCAACAGTGACCGCAGAAGCAACAGTGCCAAAATCTGTGTTTATGCAGGGTGTGTTTGTGGATAACTACAAACCAATGGTGGTGGGTAAAAATCTAAATGAAATTAAACTAGACAAAGTGGCCGGATCATCACTAACACCAAAAGGGTTTAATGATGCGCTGGATAAAATTCGTGAACAAGCTAAAGTTTGAGGCAATTGGGACTCATTGGACCATTGATGTGGGGCTGTCAAAGTCATCTAGCGATGACTTCCAGCCCCATTTAAAGAAAATAATCTTTGAAAGAATTGAGGAATTTGAGAAAAATTACTCTAGATTTAGAGATGATTCGTTGGTGGCAAAAATGGCTGAGGGGTCAGGTAACTACAAGTTGCCAGCGGACGGAAAAAAACTTTTGGATATTTATCAAAAAATTTATCAACTATCAAACGGAGCGGTGACTCCGTTAATTGGCAAAGTATTGGTGGAGGCGGGGTACGATGAACATTATTCTTTGACTCCAAAAAGTAACCGGACTCCCCCGCCAAAATGGGAAGAGGTAATGGACTACAAGTTTCCTCAATTATCTATAAAAAAGCCAGTGCAGTTGGATTTTGGTGCTGGCGGAAAAGGATATTTGATTGACTTGGTGGGTGAAATTTTGGTGAAAAATGAAATAAAAAATTATTGCGTGGAGGCGGGTGGGGACATGGTTTACAAAACTACCGGAGAGAAAAAATTGAGGGTGGGATTAGAAAATCCCAATAATGTTGAGCAAGCAATTGGGGTGGTGGAAATAGGCAATCAAGCGATTTGCGGCTCGGCGGGGAACAGACGGGCTTGGGGAGAAATTAATCATATTATTGATCCGAGAAATCTAAAATCACCCAAGGAGATTGCTGGGGTGTGGGTAATAGCTAAAGATACTCTAACGGCGGACATGCTGACTACCGGACTTTATTTTGTGAAGCCAGAAATTTTGCAGGAAAATTTTGAATTTGAATATTTGAAATTGATGGCAGATATGAGGGTGGAAAAATCGAATGGGTTTGAAGCGGAATTATTTTATTGAATAAAATTCCGAAACGGGACGACGAACTTTGGCTTTGGTGGTGTAAACATCCGAAGTGTCACGATAACCAAGAGGACAGATAACGGTGACAACCTCGTTATTGGAAATGCCTAATATTTCTCCAAATTTTGACGCATCAAAACCACCGATGGGACAAGCATCAATTTGTTTAATAGCCGAAGTTAGAAGCAAAAAACCCAGACCAATGTAGGTTTGAAGGGCAAAGCCAGTTTGTTGATCGTGAGGTGAGCGATCGGTTATTATTTTTTGAAGATGGGTGGCGTAATTTAGGATTTGATCGAATGACTGATTGCGAGTTTGTTGAATATTTTGAATATATTTATCTAAGTGTTCTTGAGTCAGGGTTTTGAGAGAAACAAAAATAAACAGATCAGAACAAGTGGATAGTTGGGATTTATTATAAGTAGCCTCGAGTAATTGCTGACGAATCGAGTTGTCTTTGACATTGATTAGACGAAAGGCTTGGAGACCGTTGGAAGTGGGAGCCAGCCGGACTGATTCGAGCAGATCGGATAAATCGGAATCAGATATTTTTTTAGTTGGGTCAAAAGTTTTGGTGGCGTAACGCCAGTTGAGAGCAGTAAGGAGTTGATTCATGGATTACGTATTATAATCTAGTATGACTAAAAATGAACTACTGCCCAAATACATACAAGACGTATTGGAAAAAATTTGGGAAGAAACTAGCCCGGTATCAATATTTTTATATGGTTCGATGGCTCGAGGAGACAGCGAGGTAAATAGTGATTATGAACTAGGAATTATATACAAAAGAGATAAAAAAATTCCTAGAAGTGAATTAGCAAAATATCATAATATTAAGGAATTAAGGTTGTATCCTTTTGGACTAGAAGATTTAGCAAACAATATAATTGACACGCCTTTTCCAAAAGCAATTTATTTAAGAGGGTTGCTTGAAGGTACAAAACTACTATACGGCAGAAAATTAACTGAAATTTTTTCGCCACCAAAAGTAAAACTTAGTGATTTGATGGAAGGTGTTGGATTTTGTCTTGGCAGAGGATATTCAGCTGTTGTATCATCTAGACAAAATGACATGGTGGCAGTTCAAGAAAATTTCAGCAAATCGACTTTGTATGGACTACAAATATTGCTGGCTTTGACAAAAAAACAGTTAGTTTTTTCGTATAAAGTAATGTATGAGTTGTCAAAAGAATCGATTCCTAACGAATATTTAGATCTGATAAACAATGCGATAGCGGTTAGAAAAGATATTAACGAAATAAAGATTCCGATGCTTTATACAAACATAAGCTTTTTGAATAATGTGGTTTTAAATAAACTTAAGGAAGAACTTTTGAGTGGTGATAGGGAATGGTGCTAATTTGATGTTAGAATATAGCCATGATTTTGGGGAGAAGTATTAATTATGGTTATGGAAAAGAGCCGATTTTTAACTCGGCGGATTTTTATATTGATAAAAATCAAAAAGTGGGATTGGTGGGAGCCAACGGGGCTGGCAAATCGACTTTGTTTAAATTGATTAGTGGTGAGGAAATTCCAGAGTCGGGAAAACTGCAGATTGATGGTAATGTTTTATCGGTACCACAGGAAGTTAAGTATGATGAAG
>JAGORQ010000018.1 GCA_018062705.1 Candidatus Shapirobacteria bacterium | reverse complement strand
ATGTTGTATGGTAAAAAGGATGTTGTGGTGAGCCGAAATGAAATAGGGGAGTTGTTGTGGACCAAAGACACGGAAGATAAATATTCTGATTGGGCTATAGATCAAATAATGTCTAAAATTAGGAAGAAAATAGGTGATGTTGGTGAACAAAGGGTAATCAAGACGGTAAAGGGACAAGGGTTTGTGTTTAGTCAGGAATAGATTAAAACAAGTCAGGAACAGGTGTTTCAAGCTCAAGCTGTAGTATTTGTTATAGGATAAACTCGTCTAATTGATCGTAATGATCAAAATTTATCTGTTTGATAAATATATGAATAGCGAGCAGCTTGAATCCATCATTGTTTTAAAAGAAGTACGTGAAGTTTCTTGGGGTAACTTTCGCTTCGGGTTATTTGAAGTTCCGGCAAACATAGATACTATGAGTCAGGTAAAAGCTAAAATAAATATGTCTACTGATACGAACAATAAGATGTTTGGTACATGTACAGAACTAGTAGTGTTTGCAAATGCTGGTTATGAAACAAGACAGGGAAATATCGGTAGGGCTATCGTTTATTCTCCAGATGGTGAAGGGGTTTGGTTGCTTGCATCTAATGTTGCGATGAGTCACTTAAATTTTGCCCTTGATCATTTGCGGGATGGTAAAAATTGGAGGTTTGAGCTTGAGGATGCAATTAACAGTTCTGTTGATATTGCAGGGAAAGGTGTTGTAAGTGAATCATGGGTAGCAGAAGTTAAAAAAGATATGATCGAAAAAATTGAAAAAATAAACAAACTTAATAAATAGAAGTAATAAATAGAATATTTAAAATAATATGAATAAAACTAATGAACATTTAGGTATACTAAATGAGAATAAATGGGAACGATTGGGAAAATTTTTGGAGGAAGGAATCGCTATGGATATTATCTATACCAGACAGAAAACCGGTAGGGTGTATGAGAAAAGAACTTCTAGAAAATTGTATGAGCAGGATCAGCACAAACTAACCATATCAGCAGTGATGGAAAAAATGGCAAGTATAGTTTGGACTGTGGATGATGGAGTAGATGAGGAAGGAAATCGATGGAAATGCTTCAGCGAATTTGGTGGATTACATATGTATCATTGTTATGATGAAGAAAATCGGTTGAAATGTAACCTGAATATACAAGGAGAAGGGGATGAGCCGTTAAATTTTGTATCGCTAAGCTATCGAGAAGAACGACCAGTAGGTAAATATCGACGACTGATAACTTGGGTAAATTCTGTTGACCCTTTATGGAAATTTGCGGCGGGGGATTTTGTGGCTAGACAGAAAAATATGGTTAAATAATTTATAATAAATAATGACTAATACACAAAGCGTTGTAGACACTAAGCCTTCGATGGATTTGTTAGTTCATAAGGTTGATAGTTTGACTGATGATGAAATGATTCGGATAGATCTGCTTTGTTTTGGAATACAATATGATCAAACTCGGAATGGAGGATCGAACGGTGGTGTTAAATCCGTGAGGCCGGAGGTGGCAAGTTACTTTCAAGAGAAAGCAAAGAGCTTAAATTTGCCACTGGCAACATTGGAGGTAAATTTGGCTACTATTGGACGACCTGATAATGACGCTCGGGCAGTTGAAGGGATGGCCATTGATTGGGGTACTACTAGAGAAAAATTACTGCAAGATAATAATTTTTTGGAAACACGCGGTCCAGTTCAAGTTGCTTTACTGGTAAACGTTGAAGGGGGACAGGTGGGTCAGCAGAACATTGGGGAGCTGTCGGCATTGTTGCATAGATTGTTAGACAATAATGGAAGTCGGGTAGCTGTGTGTTTTAAGTTTGAGAACGATGAACAGATCTCGATAATGGAAGCTGAGAATCACTTGAGACCCATAATTAGAGCGACGACATTCAAGGTGTGAGCTAAAACATGTACATGTTGACAAAATAACTTGAGGAAGGGGGTGGCGGTTATATGGAAAAATAGTTGTAGAATATTATTATGAGAGATAAACATTTTAATGTTTATGGTGTGTGGAAAAATTTGGAAAAAATAATGAGAGATATTAAAATTGGTAAATATAATCGAGCTGTATTTGAGACGGAACTGGGAACTATGGCCTTGGTAAAATGGCGTAAGGGTGTCCAGATATTACCAATAAATCGAATCTAGTTACCTTAAATCTAAAAGATTTTGAAATGATTGAGGGGTTGAAGGTTTATAGAAGTTGAATAACTTTTTTAATTTCATCAATACGGTAGGCGTATTTGGCTTGGTCGGTTAAAAGTTTTTCGGATTTTTCAAGATATTGTTTGACTTTGGCTTTATCATAATCGAGTTTTAACTCGTTTAAAGCAAAAACTAATCTGGGAAAAATGCCGGTGCGCCAGACATTGTATTTGTATTCGTCAACTTGTTTGAGGGTAATAGCTTGTGGGTCGGTGTCGTAAGAGTCAAAAGTTTGGTAGGCGAGTATCAAGCCCTCATTGACTTGATCAAGACGAATTAGAGATTCGCAGAGAAAACCGGTGACTTCTAAATAGCGTGGGTCATTGTCATGTTTGAGGTGCTCGAAAGCTACTTCATACTCAGCTTTGGCATGAGTGTGGTCGTTTTGGAAGGTATAAGCCCGACCGAGAAAACGGTGGGAAGCACCTGAAAGATTCCATAGACTGTGATAAACAACTAAATTGTGAGCTGATTTGGCTGATGATAACATTGCGAGACGGTGAGAATTGTCGGGATCAAGCTCTTGCATTACCAAATGCTGGTGGGCCAGGTGTTCTTGCCAAAAACTTTGAGCCATCATTTCCCAATTTTGTTCAGTTTTGGCTAATTTTCGAAATTCGGGAAGTTGGTTCAGCACATTTAATTCCTGACCTTTGGTTTCATTGAGTTGATTAATTTTAATTAATTGGTCTGACAGATTCATTAAAAATAGATTCCTGCCTACGCAGGAATGACGATGAAATTACTTTTTAGCTAAATTTTTGAAACCTTCGAGAACTTCGACAGGGAGGCCGAAGATGGTGGTGTTGTTGGGACCATTGGTGGCGTTTTCGATGGTTTGGAGAGTGCGAAGACTGATGGCACCTGAGGCGGACATGTTTTCCATAGCTTTACGAAGATTTTCGGAGGCTTTTAGCTCACCTTCGGCCCGGATTATAGTGGCGCGACGTTCACGTTCTGCTTCGGCCTGTTTGGCCATAACCCGTTTCATGTTGTCGGGGACAGCAATGTCTTGAAGCTTGATACCAGTAACATCGACACCCCAGTCAATGGTTTCTTTGTCAACTATAGCCTTGATCTCTTCGCTGATTTTTTCACGGTCAGTTAAAAGTGAGTCGAGTTCAACTCCACCAATAACATCGCGGAGAGCAGTTTGGGCGTATTGGGACACGGCGTAACCAAAATCGCGAACCTTGAGAATAGCATCTTCAGCTTTGGTGACTTGAAAATAAACCACGGCATTAATCGAAACGGCAACATTGTCGCGGGTAATTATTTCTTGTTTGGGAATGTCTAGGGTGTTGATACGAATATCTACCTTGATGACTCGTTGAAGAATTGGGATAACTAATTTAAGACCAGGACCGAGAGTGTAGGAGTAGACACCGAGAGTGAGGACAATACCACGTTCGTATTGGTTGACGATGACAATGGATTTGATGATTAAATAAGCGACGAGAACAAAAACGATGATGGGAAATGTAATCATGAGTGAAGTATACAACTAAAAGCAAAAAACTCTAAACTCTAAATTCTAAAGTAATTTGTTAGTGTTGAATTTTGCTATTTGTTGGATAATAATCATTTTGTGGCTTACGATTTGTTTGTTTTAAAACAGCAAGAGTTTGATAAATTTATTGATAAATTGGATACTGAAACAAAAGTAAGGTTAATGAGAGATGTTAGTTTTTAAAAGAACAAGGTAAAAGTTTGGGTATGCCGTTTGCTAAAAAAATTGCAAGAGATTTATATGAGCTAAGAACACCTGGAAAACAGAAAGTTAGAGTTATTTATTCAATTAAACTTAATCAAATATATTTGGTTCATTGGTTTGTTAAGAAGACAATGAAAATTCCAGCAAGAGAGCTGGAGACAGCGATTAAAAGATTGACATTAATATAGCGTAGGTGCTATATTTGCTTATGGATAATTGGGAAGAAATAAAAAAACGACTGTTAAAAAACCCTGAAACTAAAAAGGGTTATGATGATTTGGCTGTGGAATACCAAATACTAAGTAGTTTGGTTAGGATGAGGAATAAACGAAAAATTACTCAAAAAGAACTGGCGAAAAAAATGGGTACGACACAGTCAGCACTGTCAAGGTTCGAAGTCGGTGGTACAAACCCGAGCTTAAATTTTTTGAAAAAAATTGCCAAAGCGCTAAATGTTAGGTTGAGTGTGGAGTTTGTGGCTTGACTAGTTGGTGAGGCACTTAAGACAGCGGGGGGAGACGGTGATGGTGAAGGGTTTGCGATAGGTGATGGGGTCGCCGTCGACTTGAATATAGCGGGCGCGTTTGACGGTGATTGTTTTGGCACTAAAGTAAACTTTACCAGTTTTGCGATAAAGTGGATGAGTAAAACCTTTGAAGCGAAGATTGGTAAAATAAGCGTATTTGGTGGGAAAAAAGACACAGTCTATTAGTCCGTTGTCAATGGTGGAGTGAGGAGTAATTTGAAAATTTTGGCCAATATAGGGCATGTTGGTGATAGCGAGCGATTCAGTTTCCGATTCGATTTGAACTGAATTATTGAGGGTTAATTTGAGGGTTCTAGGGACAAAATCGAAGACACTGCGAATAGCACTGATGACATAAGATTTGAGTCCAATGTAACGATTTTTTTGAGTGTAATGAACAATTTTGGCATCAAAGCCGAGACTCATATTAAACAGACAAATTGGTGTGCCGGGTATATCTAAATTGAGCAAGTCGGTTTTGATGGTTTGATTGCCATTGAGCAGTAATTGAATTGCTTGATCGGGGTTGTCGATGTGAAGGTTGTAGGCGAGGGCGTTACCAAAACCTAGCGGAACAGGACATATGGTTGGCTGTTGATTTAGAGGTAGTTGATAAATCGAACGGACAATAAAATTGGCGGTGCCGTCACCCCCGGCTATTCCCAAAAAATCAGGTTGATATTTTTCGAGCAAGTTTTTTAGATTGATTTTTTTGGGTCGTCTAAGCCAGCTAATTTTTTGAAGAAATGAATATTTATTGGCTAGTCGATTCCATTTACGGAGAGAGTTGTGCTGGTCACTAAAGGGGTTGATTAAAAAAAGAATTTTTCGATTCTGATATTCAACAAACTGGATATAAAGTCGCACAGGAGATTATAACCTAAATGATAGCTTGTTATTTGAGAATCGGATAAGTAAACTGAATTAATTTAGAAAAAGATGGCAAAATTACAGCTGGTGGCAGGCAGTTCTCATCCTATATTGGCGGCAGAAATTGCTCGAATTTTGAAAACCCCATTGACATCAGTCGAGGATAAAAGTTTTGCGAATGGGGAAATTTATGTACGGATTAGAGAAAAAGTTAGGGGTAATGATGTATTTTTAATTCAAACGATAGGTGAGCCGGTAAATGATCGGTTGATGGAAACCTTGATATTGATTGATGCATTAAAAAGGTCTTCAGCTGGCAGAATAAATTTGATTTGTCCTCATATTGCCTATAGTCGGCAAGACAGGAAGGTAACTTCAAGGGAGCCAATTACTGCCAAATTGGTGGCTAATTTAATTACTAAGGCAGGAGCGGACCGATTGATTACAGTTGATTTGCATGCTGACCAAATACAGGGATTTTATGATATTCCAGTAGATCATTTTGTCGGTTACCCATTATTGGCAAAGTACTTGAAGAAAAAAGGTTTGCTAAAAAATGCTGTAATTGTGAGTCCTGATATTGGGGGGACAAAAAGGGCTAATAAATTGGCGGATTTGTTTGGTCTAAAAATTGCAATTATTGATAAAGTTAGGCGGGAACATAATCAGGCAGAAGTGGCTCATGTGGTGGGGGAGGTGGATGGCAAAAGAGCGATTATTATTGATGACATGATTGATACTGGTGGATCAATTTGTGCGGCAGCGGAAGTGTTAAAAAAATTTGGAGCAAAAGAAGTGGTAGTCTGTGCCACACATGCGCTGTTGTCGGGAAATGCCAGAGAAAGATTTGATGAAAGTTGTGTTGACAAGTTGATATTGACAGACACTTTACCAATTGCTGAGAATAAAATCTCAAAGAAGATGGAAATAATTTCGGTGGCACCGTTGCTGGCTAAAATTATTAAAAGAATTCATAATGAGCGGTCGCTGGGAGAATTGTTTACTTGGGAAGACAAAAAACAAAGACTATGATTGAAGAAAAAATTAATAAATTAGAGGAAATAGTTGTTAATTTGGAAAAAAAATTGGAGAAAAGGAGGTTGGATATGGGTGATCAAGATAATTCAAACGTATCAAGATATATCACAGCGACTAGATGGGCAGTGGAACAAGAAATTGAAGCTTTGGACAAAGAGTTGGTGAGATTAAAAAATGGTATTAGAGAGTTAGTGAAGTTAAAAGATGATAAAAATAGAACTGACGGTAATTTTTTTGTGGCTGATGAATTTGAATATATTGAATTGGGAATTATTTCAACAAAGACGAAGAAAGGGCAAGAGATTTTGGGAATGGTAAAATAGTAGATGGATCCAATATTTGATTTGATAGCTCGAGAGGAAAAGCAACAAAAAGAATTGGTGTACTTGATTCCGAGTGAAAATTTTATTTCGGAAAATGTAAAGCGAGCATTGGGGAGTGATTTGTCGAATAAATACGCCGAAGGATATCCGGGTAAACGTTATTATCAAGGGAACAAAATAATTGATGAGATTGAAAATTTGGCAATTGAAAGAGGTAAAGAATTGTTGGGAGTGGAGCATTTAAATGTTCAACCGTATTCTGGGAGTCCAGCAAATACAGCCGTATTGATGGCGTTACTGGAACCAGGTGATAAATTTTATGGAATGCTACTGTCGGCCGGAGGACATTTGACTCATGGACACCCCAAGGTGACATTTTCGAGTAAATTTTATAACGCGATGCAATACGGAGTGAACGAAGCAGGGAGAATTGGTTACGAAAAATTGGCTGAAGAAATAAAAAAAGAGAGTCCAAAATTAATATTTGTGGGAGCCACGGCCTACCCGTGGATTTTGGAATGGGAAAAATTTTCCAAAATGGCTGAAAGTGTGGGGGCGTATTTAGTAGCCGATATCTCCCATATTGCCGGATTGATTGTGGGTGGGGCACACCCTGACCCGGTGCCGTGGGTAGATGTAATTACTTCGACAACTCATAAAACATTTAGGGGGCCAAGAGGGGCAGTAATTGGGGTAACAAAACGGGGAATAAAAAAGAATATTGATTTGCCAAAATTAATTGATAAAGCGGTGTTCCCAGGACTTCAGGGTGGCCCACATTTAAATACAATTGCGGCTATGGCGGTAGCGTTTGAAGAGGCGAGCCAGCCAGAGTTTAAAATTTATGCGGAGCAGATAGTTAAAAATGCAAAATCTCTGAAAAAAGGATTGGAAGCAGGGGCGCAAGGCCTTGCGCCCGTACATATTTTTGGCACAGAAAATCATTTGATGTTGGTGGATGTGGGAGAAGGGAGAGGTAAGGAAGTGGCAGAAAAGCTAGAAGAAAATGGAATAATTGTCAATAAAAATACGATACCAAATGAAAAGGGGAGTCCGTTTAAACCGTCAGGATTGAGAATTGGCACACCAGCGATGACAACCAGAGGATGGAAAGAAAAAGAGTTTGAAGAATTGGGAAAAAGAATGGCAAAAATAATTTTGGTTTAATGCCAGCCGTTGTGCTCTTCTTCAAGGGTGTTTTGGAACATGCGCTTGAGAGTTTCTTCGAAGGTAACGCCATACATGTCGAGAATCATGCTGTAGGTGGCATGGGTTTCCCGGGGTGGGCCAAAAAAGGGATTGGCGTTGGGATCAATAAAATAATAGCGACTCGCAGCGTCGATTCGAATATCTATTCGAGCATAATCGGACATTTTAAGAAGATCGAAGGCGGATTTAACATAATCTTTGAGAACCGGATCTTCAAATTTGGAATAAGTTAGGTTGAGATAATCCTTCCATTTTTTGTCAAAGGTGACGACATCTTCCTTGCCTCCACTAACTTTTCTTTGAACTGAATAGACTTTGACATTGGCTCCCTCAAGGACAGCAGCGGTGACTTCGATGCCCGCTATAAATTCGTCGATTAAAACAGGCTGTTTGTAGGTAGTAATTAATTCTTTGAGCTTGGAGCGTAGTTCACGTTCGTTGTAGCAAATACTGTTGTCGGCGATGCCAATACTACTGTGTTCATTATTGAGCTTGGGAAAAAGTGGATAGCGAAGTGCCGGATCAATCATATCACTACTGCTGTTGACCAGTTGGTGACTGGGTACAGGAATACCAGCAGATTGAAGAATTTGGTACATTAGGAATTTGTTGCAACCGAGGGACCAGCCAAGAGTACCGGCTCCGGTATAGGGTATTTGGAGGACTTCGAGGACTCCAGGAATAGAAGAACCGAGGCTGGCTTGACCACAAACAGAATCGACTAAATTTACAGCAATATCAGGATTGTATTTCTGTAGCTTGGCTGTCATTTGATCATCGCCAGCGATAGTAACGACATCGATACCCATTTTGGATATATATTTGGCAAAATCAGCAGCGTATATATCAGCGTCGGCTTCACTCAGATATAGTTCTTCGGTGGCAAAATATTCTCGTTTTACATCAGAGTAGAGAACGGCTACTTTTTGAGGTAATAGGGGGTCTGGAGCAGACTTGTTGTCAGGATCATTGGTTTGGTTCATTGTACTCTTATAATAGCTAATGCTGTTTATATTTCAATAGACTTAAATATTTAGGGTTGGTAGTTAATTAATTTTAAGTAGCCAAATGTTGGATAGCTCATTTTCATAAGGAATCTGGTGGCTTAATTTAATAAAACCGTTATTTTTTAGAACGGCTTCTGAAGCAGAATTTAACGGATCAGTATAGCCGGTTAAGTAGACCTCTTTTGATTTGTGATTGTCGATAGTTCTGATTGTTTCTAGGCTCTGTTTTAATCCGTTGACGGCAACATAGCGATTGTTTGGGGTAAAGAGTTTGGCGTAGGATACTTCAAAAACTAGTGAACCACGGCTGATTTTAGTAATTTTTCTGAGTTGACTGACATTTACATCTGGTGTGTACTGAACCCAGCCGATTATTTCATTTGTAAGGTCGGTGATAGCAAAGACATAAAAGTGGTCCTGTGAATGTTTTTGGGAACTGTTGAAGACATCCCGATAATACCTCAACTTTGATGGGGTTTTGGGAAATAAAAATTGGAGGAGTATGGGTTGTTTATCGATGGTGACTAAACTGAAGATGTCTTTGTAGCGCCGCTTGTCAAACCAACGAAGACCGTAATTTTCTGAGTTGGCTTTTTGAATAAACTTGGCTTTGGGAGAACTTATCTTGGTGTGAGGATTGAACTCTTGAAATAATTTATGTGCAATTGAGTTGATTTCAGTATCCCCAGTCGCGCATGGTGTTTTGGAGCAACCTTTTGAGAAGGGTGGTGAATGGCATACCATATTTTTTCAAGACATCTGTCATTTCGCAGATATCGGGATCAGAACCAAAATGACAGTTGGCGTTGGCATCAATAAAATAATAATTACCGAGGGTGTCCATTCGAATGTCAAATTTACCATAGTCGTCCATTTTGACAATACTGAAGGCTTTTTTAACCAAGGAGTCTAATAGTGGGTCGTGATATTTATCGTACTTAATATATTTATTGTATTCTTCGTTGGTATATTTCCAACAGAGATCGTAGTCGAGGAATTCGTGTCTTGATTTGTTGTTGGGGAGATGGATTTTACGTTCGATGGTGTAAACCTTTTTGTTGACTGATTGGAAGGTGTAGGCGGCAAATTCGCGACCATCAATGAATTCAGAAACCAAAACGTCTTGTTGGTATTTACGAAGTAGATAGCGAAGTCGTTTTCGAAGTTGAGTTTCGTTTTCAACTATTGACTCTCGTTTTATTTCAACATTGCTGTGTTCTTCATTGAGTTTTAAGATGAGTGGGTATCGAAGCGATGGGTCGATGATAGTTTTGTTGGAGGTGAGGAGTTGAAAGCGGGGGACGGGGATTCCATGTTGGGATAATAGTGCATGAATTAGATATTTGTTGCATCCTAGGGCAAAACCAAGAATGGATGCTCCAGTATAAGGAATCTCGAGGAGTTCGAGTGTAGCTGGTATTGAGGCACCTAGATAGTCGTAACCTTTGACGGTGGTTACTAGATTTAGAGCCATGTCGGGTCTTTCGCGACGAAGATTGCGAGCTAGACTGGCATTGCCTTTGATGTAAACGGTTTTTATTTTTAGTTTATCGAAATATTTTTGGAATTCACGAGCTTCAACTTCTGATCCGGCGACAGTGAGAAATTCTTCTTCGGTGTAGAAATATTCTCTTTTTTCATCGGTGAAGATAATAGCTACTTTTTTGGGTAATCTACCTCCGTTTTTATTTTTTTTGGCTATTTGTTGGCGGGTATGGGGAAGATTGATTATAAAATTACTTTTCATGAGTAAATGACAATATAGTTTATTTGAAAAATAATACAAGTGAGAAAGTGTAAACATCTGTCTTAAAAAAGTCCTGGTTTTGGTGCTATAATTTTATTATGATCCAGAAACAAGCGCAGATAAAAATTAATTTACCCGCTAAATTTAAAAATAAAGTAGAAAAGAGAGCTGGCAGTTATGACTTGACACTAGCTGGTTATATTAAACATTTAATGATGATGGATCTGAAGGCAGGAATACCTGTTTACCATTTGTCAAAGAGGTCGATTGAGGCATTGAAAGAAGCTAAAAAAGAAGATAGAGAAGGAAAATTAAGAGAGATAACTAACATTGATGAATTTTTTGCTAAAATGAGTAAGTGAAATTAAGATCTACAAGGAATTTTGATTTGAGAATAAGGGGAATATTGCGAAAAAATCCGTCTCTTGCTGAGGAAGTGCGTGATATTGTAAAACAGGTAGTTGCAGGTGATAATTTGGAAGGATTGCGGATACATAAATTAAAAGGTAGTCAAAAAATGTTTTGGAGTGTATCGGTCAACCCTGATTTAAGGATAATATTTTATTGTCAAAAAGATGTGATTGTTTTGGCAGATGTCGGAACTCACAAAGATGTTTATGAAAAAAACTAGTGGTGCTGAAATAGCCAGATAAAGGTAATGGGAATTAAAAGTAAACCAAGGAATTCGAGAAGTTGAGGCCAGAAGAAGATGTAAATAGAAACTGGAAACTGGATTCTAGATTCTGGAATGGACCAGCCATTTGACCAATTGTTGACGAGAACGTGGTCTTTGAGGAAAACGGGCCGGTGGTTGTCAAAGTAGAAGGCGAGCCAACCAGAGTTGAAGGATTGGGGGAGAACAAGATTTGTGCCCGGCACTGTTTCATTGAAAGTTACTTTGTAAAATGATTGGTTTGGATGATATACGGTTTTCGGTGTTTGTGTCTCTGTAATCAAAGGGGTAATTAAGGATTCGTAATAATTTGTGTTGGTTGGTGAAATTTCAACTGACACCAGCTGATTAATGCTGGGTTGGTCGGACAAGGATAAAGACGAAAAATTAATACCCAAACCCATATCAAATTCATAACTGTCGGAGATATAGATATATTGTGGTTCTGTAGTAGATAAT
Organism: Candidatus Shapirobacteria bacterium; assembly: GCA_018062705.1. GTDB lineage: Bacteria > Patescibacteriota > Microgenomatia > UBA12405 > UBA12405 > JAGORQ01. The sequence continues at coordinate 8,031 of JAGORQ010000018.1, read as the reverse complement.
AACTTGCTGTCAACTATTAAACGATTGTCTTGTAGCGAAAAAATTTTATACAATAGTGGTCTACCCAAGATATTTTTGGCTATTACTTTGATAACATAGTTTTGATTTAGAGGTAATTCTTTACCACAGTCTATAAACACAACCGACTCTTTGTCCGTAGCAGAAATTAAACTGTTGTTTGATAGGTTGGTGCAAACAGACCAGAAAGGGTTTGCTGGAGTAGGAAAAATAGTGTTTGGATGTGGAGAGGTGGATGGTTGAGAGCTGGGTGTATTTTTGGTTATGTAAACTTGTTCTGGAGTAGCAATTTTATACAATTTTAATTTACCAAACTTTTTTTCTAAAGTGATATTGGGTAGATTGTCAATTATTTTCTGGTTTTCCAGAGTCACTTTGCCCGAGTTTTTTGCCTCGGGAAAAAATAAAGAATCATCAAAAAGTAGGTAGGTAACATTGTACTTATTTAGAAGCGAAGATAATTGTTCTGGGTCTTGTTTGTTGAGGGTGTAATGAAGTTGCCAGTAGAAATTTTCTAATTTATCACTCCAAACATCAAAGGTACGACTAGTGATTGGCTGGTCAATACCGTACCACAAAAAACCTGATCCGGTATAATCCCAACTGTGATTGTACCAACCCCAGTAGTTGTATTGAGGTAGATCAACAATTCTGGCTGATGGGTTTTGATTTTTTAAATATTGGAAAAGTGCAAAATATTCATCGGGGATTTTTACCCTCATAGTAGGACTAATAAAATTTCCCGAAAAGGAGGGGAGTGAAAGCAAGATGATTGCCGGAATTAAAAGTAGATTTATTTTTTTAAATTGGCTTAGGCTGATGCCGATTAAAACTGACATCGAAAAGGTGGTTGAGACGAGTAGTTTGGTAAAGGAATTTCGGAAGACTTGATTAACTATTGGGGTCTGTCTAAATAGATGATTTACAAAATTAAATGGTATTGTGTCGCAAAGAAAACCTATTAATCCAAATAACAATATGCCGATAAAATATTTATTGTATTTGTTTTGGGAAAATAAAGACAGAACCACTAAAGATATGAAGAAAATACTAATGGCAATTGTTAGAGGTTGGGAATATTGTTGGTGCCAGACTTGCATAATGTACTCGTCTGAATCACCAAGGTGTCGTTTAATGTCGAAATACTGACCTTCGAGTAAAGCGAAACTACCTAAATTGCCGCGATAAATGTTTTGCTCGATGAACTGGTCAGTTACCATGAGATTTTGCATAGAATTTTGGGTGACAGAAACTTGAGTCAAGGTAAAGTAGATATTGGGTAGTAACCAGAAGCTATTTACTGCTAGGATTAGCATAACAATTTTGATATTTTTTAAGACAGGGACTCGTAGTAATAAAGTTATTCCAACGCAAAGTAGATAAACTACAAAAAGTGTTTGAACGTAAAAACTTGGAGTTGCTAATAAATTAATCAAAAATAATTTTTTGAGTGATTTGGGATTGTCGAGATAAATAAATAGCTCGTAAATTAACCAAGGGAAGAAACCCCAGAAAGTAGAATAAGGTTCAAATGGCAAATGAAAATATTGGACTGTGGCAAAATTGAGGAGGTAGAAAAGCGAGGCGATTAATGAAGAATATTTATTTTTGGTGATATAGAGCGAGAGATAAAAGACACCAAAGGTACCGGTAAATAACATAGAAAAATGCCAGAGATAGCGGATAAGGCTGGTGGGTAGAATAAAGGTAAACGGTAAAATAATTAATTGTCGAACTAGGTCTGAAGCATGAGCCATACCAGCCAGCAATCCGAGTCCTTGAGATTCTTGCCAAGTGGAGAAGATTGACCTTTTGATATTGGCTAGAATGTTAAATTCGGGATGGAGATTATCCCAGCCGGTAAGAAAGGTGCCGGGCGTGTAGTTGCAAAGACAGAGGATAAGGACTACCGAGAATATAAAAATCTCAAAATGGTATTTTTTGATAAAGTTTATAATCCGAGACATTGTTTGTAATGTTGGGATATATTTATCCAACTTCTTTTAATGGCAATATCCTGACTCATAACAGACATTTTTTTTAGTTCTTGGGGGTGCTTGGAGAGATAGTTTAGCTTCTGGAAAAGTTTTTTTGGCTCAAATGAGAATTTGACCATTTGTTTGTTGACTAGTTGATTAATATCTGGAGTATCAAGTGACTGGGAGATTTTGGGTGAAACCAAAAAAGGTTTGTGGTAAGCATAGGCAATAGCTATTGGACCAGAGGAAGACATGCCTACCCGATAGGGGAGAACAATCAAATCTGACTCTAAATAATATTTTTTTATTTCCGATTCAGGTACATAACCAGTGACGATTATTTTAGATGGGTGCTTGCTGGAGAAAGTGTCGATTTCAGATAAATATTTTTGGTAATAAGGCTTATCGAGATGGTTTGGATTTGGACCACCGGCGACTACTAACTTAAATTTTGAATTGGGATGTTTGTCAAAATAATTAGAAAATGCTTTGATAATCCAATCGGTACCTTTGTACCAAGCCAAATATCCAAAAACGGTAATAGTAAACAGATTTTCTTTTTTTGGTGGTTGAATTATAGTTTGGGGCTCGACACCGTGGGGAATAACCACAATTTTTGGGTTGTTTTGATCTAGACGATTTTTGAGGAACTGTTCAAAGACAATTATTTTGGTAGAAAAAAGGATGACGAGTTTGTAAAAGCTTTTGGCTAATATATTGAGAACACCGTTTATGGGACTATCTTTGGTGTTGCCGATATGACCGCTAATTTCGGAAAAGTCAGTAACAACTTGATGCAAAACGATATAAGTTTTACGGGAAGCTAATTTAAGTGCAAACAGTAATTTAACAAAAAATATATTGAAAACCGGATTGCCATACATGGCCATTTCAAATTCAAGTAGAACGGGAATATCGCCATGTTTTTGGATTTCTTTGAATATTTTTAAAAACGACCCCACACTGTTACGTTGCCATATTCGGTTAATGGTAACGTTTTTGTCGACAATTAGTGGGTTTTCGTCAGGCAAGTATTCTGCTAGAACCAAAATTTTGGTTTCTGAAGGAAGGGAGGTGAGTGTTTGTTTGGTGCAGTCAGCTACACCGACGGTAAATTTGTCGCGAGTGGTGCCAAGGCGGGGATAACTGGAAACGACAATTAAATCATAAGTCACAGTTTATTTTACTGCATAGACACTTTGATAGACACCGGAAAGGTGGTTGGCGCGGATTTGGATGAGTTCAATGAACGATCGATAGATATCTTTGAATAAATCTACCTTGCTGGCAGGATGGTTGGCCCAGGCAAGTGATTTTTCTTGAATAGTAAAATTGAAAATTTTGGCAAGGAAAATAATTTCACTATCAAAACCCCAGCGTTTGATTTGCATTAGGGGAGCAATAGTAGAGTAGGCAGGACGGGAAAGAAGTTTGAAGCCACAAGTAAAGTCGGTAACCCAGGTATTGAGAACTAGTTGAGATAGAAGTGTAAAAACTTTACCTAGGTGTTCGCGAAGCCAAGATTGATGAACGGTAACTGTGGAGTGGCCATTTTTGCGGGTGCCAATAATTACAGGAATGTTTTGCCTAATATAAGGCATAAATTTTTTGAATTCGGTGAGGGGAGTGGACATGTCGGTGTCCATAAATAAGGCGTAGTCGGCCGAGGCATTGGACAACCCTAATTTTATGGCCGAACCCTTGCCTTGGTTGTGGGAGTAGCTAATTATTTTTTTACTATATTTGAGATGAACGGTTTTTAGTTTAGATAAAGAATTGTCGGTGGAACCGTCATTAACAAAAATTATTTTATTGAGGTGAATACCCCGAGGCGGGATGAATGAATTTAGAGCTTGAAAAGTCAATTTCAAACGTGAGGATTCGTTGAATACCGGAATGATAATATCGAGGGTTTTCATACGTTTTCGTCCCGATATTATGGCTTCGCCACCATCGGGACTCATCAGTGGAGTAAATCTCCAGAACGTGACTTGCTTTGCTTTTTCTTTTCTCTTTTTTTGTGCTGGTGTGGGGAAATTCCCCACACAAAAAGGTTCAGACTGAGTGTCTGAACCTTTTTGTTATGTTGCCGCTAGTTGCAACTGAAGTTGTAAGGCTGGGCCTTGAAGGGCTTTGCCAACGTTTGACCATAGGCAGTCAAAGCATCAACTTGAGCGCAAGCTTCCGAGTCCGTGCCAGTGCGGGCGGGGCGAAGGGTGAGGTTAGGAACACCATCAACTTTCACCGGGCCTTTTGCCACATAAATGCCACCGAGGTCGAGGTCAGCGAGGGTGCCGGCCGGGATGGTCACTGAAGCAGCAACGCCATTGTATACACATGCGATGAACGCGCCTTCCTTGAGGGGTTTCATAGAAACGCCCACGAGTTCGGATTGTTTTTTGCAGGTGTCATCCCATTTGATAGGGGTGAAGGCGGCGACTTCGGGCATGGCGGTCGGGGCGGTGATCACATCAGCTTGTTCTCCGGAGACGGGGGGCAGATTGGTGTAATCTTGCGCGGGCGCGGCGGGAGCCTGGGGGGCAGAAACTTCCACACGAACATTTTGTTCAATGTGTTGTGCCTGACAGGCGGACAGAGCCAACACCAGGATGGTGAGGGCGACGAGCAGGGTATTGATCTTGCGGGACATAGTTTTCTCCTTCGAAGAAAAAAAACGGTTTCGATGTAACTGCTTACATCTTCACTTTTTCGACCTTAGAAAAGAAAGTTCACATTTCTAATGACAGTGTACTGATCTCAAAAATATTGAAATCAAAATACTGTCATTAAATTTGCGTGTCCGGAAGAAGTGCTCAAGAGAATTAAAAAAGCTTAGCAAGTTGTTAAAGGGCACTATTTTGCCTAATCTACAACGCAAAGTTATAGTTAGACTCGATAGTTTTGACAAATAATTGTCAAAGAAAAGGGAAATGTGCTTTCCCTTGTCTCTAATAATTATTCCCAAATTGAGGAATAACCCTTGTCGATTAGACAGATTTTGTAGGTTTCTTTTTGAGGAGCGGTGGTTTTGATACCTTTGGTGACATCTGTATATTCATAAATACCGCTAGCGACCATACAACCATTAACAGCTTCGTTTTTGAGTTGTTGGGTGCGAAGTGATAATAATTTGGCTGAGGTGTAGAAAAAACCGGAAACAAGGCTGATTACCAAAATTAGTTTAATTATATTTTGATTGATCATAATAGTAGCTTTTAGTTAAAGATCAAAAGAGAAAAGGAGTTGGGAATGACGAGGAGCCACCCTACCCCTTTTTCTCTTCTGACCTTTAAAGGGTCAGAATGAGAACAATAACTGGCTAACTTTATGAGTTAACTAGTTAAGATAGCCTATATTGTACTTGGTGAGTCCTATAATGTCAAGGGGAAAGAGGCTTATAATAAATATGATACAATCCAGATACTTTTATGGATTTATTGGTAATACCGACATCTTGTGTTAATGATTGTGAGGCGCATTGTTGCCCTAGGGAACGTGGAAATAGAGAGGTAAGGCTGGTGTTGGATTTAACTGTGAATGAGGCTAAAAGATTGGCGACAACTGAGAAACCTGTCGTGATAAATCCTAGTGGTGGTTATTTTATGCCAAAGGGGTGTAGCGCTTTGGACGGGAAATTTTGTCGCTTGCATAACACACTAGATCAGCCGGCAACCTGTAGAGAAAATTTGGTGGGAGGTAGCTTTTGTATGGCGGTGAGACGAGAAATTGCCAGAAGACGAGAGAAAAAATAGAGGTGGTGGACCTAATGGGACTTGAACCCATGACCTATCGCATGCCATGCGAGCGCTCTACCAACTGAGCTATAGGCCCTCAATTTGTAGTTGATTATATACTATGTTTGCTAAGGATTCTAATATTAGCTGAATATTTCTATCGTAATAGTCGACCACTAAAACTCCTTTGTAATCTGTATTTTTTGTCGGTTTACCTTTTGTTCGAGGGTCTGTTCGAGTTGGATAAAATAATTTTTTGGGCACTTGGCTGACTTTTTGCCAGTAGTTTTCTAGTTCTGAAATATTTTGGTCACTTCGACATTGAACTGTACAACGCATTTTTGTAGGATCAAAACTGGTAAATCTATTTAGGAGTTTTATAAATATGGTTATTATCCGCGGGTCGGAACTTCCGAGTGTAAATGATTTATGTTTGGTTTTTGACTTGGAAGCTTCGCCGAGGCAAAGCATAGCCAGAGCAATCATTCCGACATCATATTTTAGAATTGATTTTGCTATGGGAATATTTTGTGTGGTAATTTTGTCGAGATAAATTTTTCGCTTAACTGAATTAGTTTTTAATGCTTTGTCACGAGCGCTTATTAAGTTCTGACGGTTAATTTTGTCAACGCGTGATTTTTGTAGCGTAGATAGATTGATATTGTGGCACCAATTGGATAGGGTGCTTTTAGAGATTTTTTTATTTACTTTTTGAATTATTTCAGAATAAGTATGACCAGATTGTCTTAATTGGATGACCTTATTTTTTATTTCAGTTGACTGAGATGCCATTACTCATTGTATATCACTGGAGTTCGTATTTGCAAATACAAGCTCAATTCCCGTTTGTTGGTATTTTTTGTTAAAATCAGAGACAGAACTTTAGGCCTGTGGTGAAATGGTATCACAAAGGTCTCCAAAACCTTTTTTCCATGTTCGACTCATGGCAGGCCTGCAGATTAATGTAGAATAAACTGTGAAACAGTTTTGGCTTTATATTTTGGAAATAGTATTGGCACTGGTTGTGGGATGGAAATTGGGGGCAGTGATTGGGCAGGGCCGGATTAAAAACCAAATTATGGATCCAGTATCGGGATATGTGGCACAAAACTCTAAACTCGAAACTCTAAATTCTAAAAATGATGAGTCGGCGATGCCGACGGTTGTGTTAACTCCAACTGTGAAGCCAACTGCTAGGCCAACGACCAAGCCAGTGGTAAAGGTAGTGGGGGATACGGGAGCGTGGGGAGTGGCCAAGCAATTGGATGAGCACACCTGGACAATGAAGGTGGGGCAGGATCCAAGAATGGCCACACCCCAAGAAATTTTGGTGGCATTAAATAGCTACCGCCAACGGCGGGGGTCGCAGGTATTGAACATGGATGACAAGCTAACTAGTTTTGCCCAAGAAAGAGCTAACTATTTGGCTTCAATCAAATCAACTGATGGGCACAAAGGATTTTTTGATTTTACCGAAAAACAGGATGGATTTAATAAAGTAGGGTTTGATTGGTTGGGGGAAAATATTTCTTATGGCTACCAACTGGAAGCGGTTCACTTGATTGAATGGATGTATGCCGGGGACAAACCGCATGACGATAACCAAGTTAATAATCGGTGGAATTATGTGGGAATTGGTGTCAAGGGAACGGCAACGGCACTAATTTTTGGAGCAGGGAAACACTGAGAAAAATCCCAAATTCTAAACTCTAAATTCTAAAGAAGATGAAAAATTTTAGAAAATATTTTTTATTTTCCTCCAACTCCCTTTGATTGGGTGCGGAAGGCGGTAGCAAAACTCTTGGGACGATTGTTCATAAAAGACTTGCTGATCTGTTGTTGTTGGAATGGCCGGGGAGCCTGAGGAACAATGGGCTTGGAAGTTGATTTAACCATGGTGTTCTTTTGTTGTGGTTGGGTCATAGGGTAATTATAAACTATTTTGGTGATTGATAAGCATGAGAAGTCGGTCAAGGCCAATGCCGACGCCGGAACAAGGGGGGAGAGAAGCGCAATTTTTGATAAATTCATCAGAAATTGGGTGAGTGGGTAAGTTATTTTTTTGTCGATAGCTTTGTTCGGCTAAAAAGGCAGATTTTATTTGCTCACCGTTAGTATTTTCTTCGCAACCATTGGCGATTTCTATTCCGTTAATATACAACTCAAATCGGGCACTTGTAAATACTTTTTCCTCGCCAGTCAATGCTGACGCGTTGAAAGCTTCGGAAAAATCATTTACTGCGTTTGATTTTTGTTGTCGTGCTAACGGACTTAGAAATGCGGGATAGCCGGTGATGAAT
>JAGORQ010000017.1 GCA_018062705.1 Candidatus Shapirobacteria bacterium | reverse complement strand
TTTTCGTATTACGTTTTACGAATTACGGATTACCACAAAAAAATAGCAATTTTTGCTAGTTTTTTGTCAATTTTGATAACCAATATCAGTGGTTTTTCTGTTGTTACTATTTCTTTATTCTTTTTTCTTCTCCCACTTTTGGCAGTTGATTTTCCCGCCGTTATTCCTAAATCTTACTTCTTAAATCGTAAATCTAAATTTTTACTTACTTTTATTCTAGTTTCTAGTTTCTTATTTCTAGTTTCCAAAACAATCTCTTTTTATCTTGCCGACCTTGCCTACTCAAAGTCCATCTATTTTGATAAACACGAGCAATTTAGCCAAGCCTACCAGTTCGCTTCAGTAGCTCGCAATCTCCGTCCAACAGAACCAACTTACCTAACTTTCTACAGCACCACAGCATCAAAAATGGCAGTCAGTACCAAGGATGATAAATATATATCTCAAGCCACCGACAGTATCCGCCAGGCTACCAACATTTCCCCTTTTGACACCAACCTACTCAAACAACGTGCCCAAATATTTTATTACTTATCATTTTTGGATAAAAACTATTATCTCGAGACTCTCAACACTCTCACTCATTTAACCGAAATCTCCCCTACCGACCCATCAAATTATTATCTTCTAGGTCGTTTTTATCAAAATATTTCTGAAACGGACCGCGCCATCAGTAACTATCAGCAAGCCATACAATTGAAATCAAACTACGATCACGCCACCTTTGCCTTAGGCGAAATCTATTTTCAACAAAAAAAGTACCCCGAAGCCAAACCTTTGCTCGAAGCTACACTTCAAATCGCCCCCACCAACCTTCAGGCCAAGGACTATTTGGCACGAATTGCTACCAGTTCTGGCACCAAATAACCCATTTTTTAGAGTTTAGAGTTTAGAGTTTGGGATTTTTCCCTATCAATCACCTCATCCACCTCAATCAAAACTTTCTCTTTACCAGACCACTCATAAAGTTTCCCTTGATCCTCTTTGATATGATCAATAAACAGCACCCCGTCCAAATGATCTAGTTCGTGCTGAAAAACTATCGCCTCAAAACCACTCATAATTTTCTTTTTGTCTACCAACACTCCTGCTTCTAATTCCTGCCACACCGCTTCAATTTTCAACCATCTTTTCACTGTTCCATACAAGTCAGGGAACGACAAACAACCTTCCAAAAAATCCTCACTCTCACCATTGTTTCCCACCAGCTGAGGAAACACTTTTTGACCATAGTTTGCCACAATTGTTGGATTGATATAAATATCAATTTTCTTCTGTCTATCTTTTAGACCAAAAAATCTTCGCTTCAAGCCAATTTGTGGAGCCGCCAAACCGGCACCTAGTTGACTAGCGGTCAACACCCTAGTCAACTCATCCATTTCTTTTTGCAACTTATCATCGATCACCTCAATCTCCGGAGTAACCGCCCGCAATATTATATTTGGATACATCACAATCTTCCGCATATTTATATTATAATCGAATAATGACATCTTTGGTATTTTTTGGTTCCTTCCAACACTACTCTGCCACCACCCTCAAAATCATTCACCAAAGCGGTCAGTTCAACATCCTTGGAGCCATTACTCTACCCGGCAACCCAGTTGAAACCTACTGTCTCCAAAAACACCTCCCCTGCTATACCGCCAATTTTGACACTATTCCAAATATCCCTCAACCAGATTTTGTTCTTGTCTGTGGCTTTGGCAAATTGATAAATGAAAAATGGCTAAATTTCCCCCAGGTCATGCCCATCAATATCCATCAATCACTTCTACCCAACTACGCCGGGCGTTTCCCAGTTGAATGGGCCATTCTTAATGGCGAAACCACTGCTGGACTAACTTTTATCAAAATGAACGAAAAGTTTGATAAAGGCGACATTATTCAGCAGTATTCAGTTCCACTCGACGACACCTCTACTCGTGAAGCCATCTACCAAAAACTTTATGAACTTGCCGGTGCCAAAACAGTTGAACTGTTACCCCTAATTGTTACCGGAAATTACCAACTCTCTCCTCAAACCAATTCTGGTTTTTACGCCCGACAAATTACTCGCGAAGATGGCTATATTGAAGCTACCACACTATTAGATACAAACAACTTTCAAAAACTTGATCGCATGCTTCGTGCACTCTCACCTTGGCCAGGAGTTTGGACACATATTTACTCCAAAGATAGGAAAAAACTAATCATGAAGCTTTTTTCCGCAGACAATAAAAAAGGAATTATTGAATTACAAAAAGTCCAGATCGAAGGCAAAAAACCCACTTTTTGGTCAGAAATTTCTCAATACTACTCTCTTAAATAAGAAAACACACCCAAAAATTAATGCCTAACAACTGGCATAAAATTAAATTTCCGCATTTTCTATTTATCAAAAATATTGCTAGCTTTTTAAGTTGAAATAGTTATTTTTTTCCACTAAAATAGGCATTTATAATTTTGACATCTTCATCAAAACAGTCTTAAATTTATTTAAAGGAGGAACAAAAACTATGCCAGTAAAAAAGAAAGCAACCAAAAAAGTGGTCAAAAAAGTTGTCAAGAAAGTGGTCAAAAAAGCTGTCAAAAAACCAGCCAAGAAAAAGACCGTCAAAAAAGCTAAAAAGAAATAATCAGAGCTCTGTATTATTTACAAAAACGGTGTCTACACAGACGCCGTTTTTTGTTTGGTTTCCATTTTCAAACGCTTCAAACACTTACTACAAAAATTTCCCGAGAGCTTATCATCCCCTATACTTAGGGTAACTTTTTGAACATTGGCTTTAAATGTTCGGCTAGTACGGTTTTGAGCATGGGAACGGTTTCTACCAATTTTGGTACCCTTACCACACAAACTACATTGTCTTTTCATGAGCTATACTATAACATTACCTTCTCCTTTTTCAAAATGGATAATCAACTTCTCAACACCATTTCTTCAGTTATTGGTCTTATTATCGCTATCACTATCCACGAATTTGCTCATGCCTATGCCGCCGATAAACTTGGCGACCCAACTCCTCGGGCCAACGGCCGATTAACTCTCAACCCACTTGCCCACCTCGACCCACTGGGAACACTTATGTTATTTATTGTTAATTTTGGTTGGGGCAAACCAGTACCTATCGACCCCTACAATCTCACCAAAAAATCTGAAAACATCGTCTCTTTGGCTGGTATTTTTACCAATCTAGTGTTTGCTATCATACTTTCAATAGTAATTCACGTTATTCAACCAAATTTGGTCATTTACCAAATGATGGCATCGATCTTATACATCAATGTTGCTCTAGCGGTTTTCAACCTGCTTCCCATCCCACCACTAGATGGATCAAAAGTTTTTCTCAATCTTCTCCCTGAACAGCTTTCCCTTGAATGGTCAGAGGTGTTCGATCGTTATGGCTTTGTCCTACTGGCCTTGCTTCTATTTTTACCTGTCAACGGCAGTAGTATTATCAATCTTGTTATTTCCCCTATAATCAACTTTATCTACTCTATTCTTATGTCTTAAATCATAAATCTTACATCTTGTTTTTGTTTCCTTTTTAGTATTAACTTATCACATGAATAGCAATCACCGAGTCACTATCCTTGCCCTGTCTTTATCCGTTTTAACCTTAGCCGCCATCAGTACCATCCTCTCCCTTAATCAAAGTGGAGTTTTAGGTGTTACCACTAGTCCCATGCCTCCTCGACCAACTGTCACTATACCTCAAACAGACAGAGGTGTCCCCTGCGACACTTTTAAAACTGTCTTTAGTATGGCAACTACTACTAATCCAATTTATACCCAACTTGCTTATTTACTAAAAAACTTTTGCCCTACCACTACAGTCACACCAATTACTACTCCAAGTGTCTCTGTTTGTAAAACCGGCGTCTCAAACATATCTTTTGGTTCTACTTGTAGCTTCACTTCTAGTACCACAGTCGTCGCCCCCGGCTACAACTTTGCCAAGATCACTTGTTACGACGGTACCACCACCAGCATTGGTAACAGTCTCCAAAAGGTTTGTTATCAAAGCCTCACTATTCAAACATTAGCCAAAAAATTCTGTGATGGTAAAACTTCATGCAACAAACCTACTACCACTCCACGTCCTTCAGTTTATCCCACAAAAACAATTTCCATTAGCCCAATTCAAGCTAAATGTGGTTGGTGTGGCACTGCCTGCACCTTAGTTAAACCAAGTATGATGTGTCCAATGGTAGCCACACCAGCCGGTCAACAATGTATCAGCGCTGGCAACCAATGCACCATCGTCTACTCCGACCCACTACCCATCCAATAATCAAATAGGTTAGTTACTTTCAGCAATTATTTCGTTTAACGTCTTGATCATTTCCTTAATTTCTTTTGGATTCATCCCATGAACCGCCGCCCCTTGCTCAAGATTCTCCAGTTCTGAAGCCATACAACCGATACAGTGAAAACCATAATCCATGGTTAGCACTTCCCCTAGCTGGGGATACATCTCAATAATCTCCGACATAAACATCTTCCCAGTTATTTTTTTTGTTTTCATATTTCGGCTAGTTTAATTTTTTTAAGCTCATTAATAAAACTTGTCTCTACTTTATTCCAAATTCCCCTCAGTTCACAATTAGCTTCGCGAACACAAGCTACCCTGGAATCCAAGCATTTTACCATCCTTTTGTTTTCTCCCAAAGCTTCAACTAAATCATAAAGTGTCTTTTTTGACCAATTAGGGTTCAAACTATAACCTCCTAGCTTCCCTTCCTTACTCTCCACAATTTTTGCCTCTCTAAGAGCCTTGGCTAGTTGCCCTAAAAACCGATAAGGCAAATACAGTTTCTTTGAAGCTTCTGATAAAGATAAGCTTTTTCCCTTATTTTTTGCCAAATAAGATATAAAAACTATACTATATTCAACTTTCTTTGGAATGGTTATCATGGTACAATTTTATCATCTCTTCTAAAGCAACTTTGAGAGGGTGTTTTTTCTAGCTAAACATCTAAAATGGGAGGCAACAAGTTCAGGTTATCCTTTGGGTAACTTGACAGCTTCCCACCACGTTTTCTAGCGTGGAAAAGCCGCTATCGAAGCTCTGCCTTAGAGGGGATATTTCGTATCTTTACATAAATTTTCTAGTCAAAGATGACGAAAATTTGTTCAAAGACACGATCCAGCGAGCCTGTAGACAGGCGAGTCGGATGTTACTCTAATTCCTTTCCAACCAATTCTCTGATAATCTGGGCACTTTTTTTATTCCGCATCGCTTCCAAATGAATAGTTTTCTTATATTTTTCAGTATATTTCTTAGGGTTGTCTAAAAATCTCAACAAAAACTCAGCTGCATTTCCCCCTTTTTCTTTTACCCAGCCCAGACCTTTTTTCTTGATTAAACTAATATTCCCATCTTCTTGCCCCCCAATATGAGTAATTGCCACAAACGGCTTCTCCACCGCCACCACATCAAATAAAAAATTGGGGCCAGCCTTACCAAACACGATATCACAGGCCGATAGCACCTCGGCCATATTATCAATCCAACCCAAATTTTTTATTTGGACAAAATCATCTTTTCTTACCCGTCTCAGTAAATTTGCATACTCATTAACCATACTGTAAGCCAATTTATCAGTACCAGTATTAAAAACCACTCCAACTTTTTTCTTCACCATCATCAACACAGGCAACAATTTTGTCAAAGAATTTGTCCCCAAACTACCCCCACCCACAAAAATCACCGGCCTCTCGTCATTAAATCCCAGTTTCTTTCTACTTCGCACTTTGCACTCAGCACTATGCACTTTTACCTCATACATCTCCTGTCTCACCCACCAGCCAGTTTCTACTATGGTTTTTTCGTCAATTTCATATTTTAAAGCTTGTTTTTTAGACACCTCATCATAAACTATATGTTTGTCAGCCCCAACAACAAAAGAAATCGGGTTAATCGACCACGGATCAGACACCACCGTCCAAATTTTATATTTAGACTTTTCTTTTTCCCTCAACGCTACCAACGAAGAAGTGTGCAAAAAATAGGCCGATATTACCAAGTCTGGTTTGTACCAACGGATTTGTCTTGACACATCTGGTGATTCAATTTCCGACAACCTCACAAACATTTTTCTCAAAGCATCGTTTTCCATTATTTTCACCGACAGTCTGTTTGATAACGGAAAAAAACGGTAAATAAAGGTGTAAATTTGATTTATAATAACTGCCGGGATCTTCGCTTCAGCATAATATGTTTCATAACCATTTCCCTTCTCATTCTCTTTTAAATAACCGTATATTGCCTTAGCAATCGACCTATGTCCCCAAGGTAAAGTATCTGTCAGTATCAACACTCTCTTTTTCGCCATCCCCTATTTTAGCGCAGTTCCATGTTTCCGACCATGACCTTTGTTTGAATTCTTGTAAGTATTGGTCAAACTATGACAGTTAGGACATAACAACCTAATATTCGACAACAAATTATTCCGATAATCACCATCTATATGATCAATCTCTAATGGAATTAAATTAGTAAATTCATTCAACTTATCCCAACCACAAACAGAGCAATGATTATTATTAAGTTTAAATATGTATCTTCTCGCCCATGGTCTCAGCAAACCATTTGTATTAATCGGATTGATTTCACCACCCAACCACCTCTTGATCTCTATACTAGTTTGAAATTCTTGCTGGCATTTCAAAGAACAATAAAAACCGTGACTCGAGCTATGGTGGAGAAAGTCTTTTTTACAATTTCTACATGTTGATCTGAGATTGCGTTTACCCATAGAGCTATTATAATAGTAGCACAGTGCTCTATAAATTTATTTTGATATAATTCCTTGTTGCCTGAGTAGCTCAGTTGGTAGAGCACATCTTTTGTAAAGATGCTGTCGCGAGTTCGAGTCCCGCCTCAGGCTCAATCAATCCATCTCCATTCTTCTAGTCACACCCACATCGGGCAGAGTAATAATATTTTCAGTGGCTGGTGTTTCTCCAGTCAAAAAAGTCATTTCTTTTTCGATTCCTAATTGTCTATAAAGCATTTTTTCTGGCACATGATTTGGACCAAATAAAAACGCATCTATTCTGGCTCTCAACACCAATTCTCGTTGTTTTTGTGGAGTCGTATTAACTGGTACTAATATTCGAGATCGTCTGAGGTTCCAGGTAATTGCGTATCCCGCATCACGAAATTGTCCCAAATCAATCGCTACCATCACCCAGTCTACTTTATTTTCTTTAGCACCTCTAGTCCCAAATAGGCACACTTTTTTCGGCTGGGGGTAAGCGTTACCCCCATCATTTCCTCAATCTGTTTCCCCGACATTTTTTGTACATCTGTTAATTTCTTGCCAATCACTTCATCCAATAATAAATCAATCGCCGCCATCGAAATCGCACAACCTCCACCGTCAAACTTTGCGTCTTCAATTATACCGTCGGCCAATTTAACGTAAAGTTTCAAACTATCCCCGCAGGTCATATTCGCTTCCCCTGCCTCAACCGCCCCAACCAACTTCCCCCGATTATTCGGGCTTTGGTAATGATCTAAAATTATTTCTTTATATAAATCGTCCAATGGTTAAATGGTTAAATGGTTAAATGGTTAAATGGTTAAATATTTTCTCTATTTTACTCAATCCCAAAATAAGCCTATCAATATCACTTTTATCATTATAAATCCCCAAACTCACTCGCACGGTTCCAGTCAGTAAATCATTTTTCTCATGCAATGGCATGGCGCAGTGATGCCCCGCCCTAGTACACACATTAAAATCCCTTCCCAAAATATCTGCTATATCATGTGACGTCCCCATCCCCAACTTTCTGGAGAATAACGACACCACCCCCAATCTATTTTCTGTTTCGACTGAACCCAATACTTCTATCCAATCAATTTCTCTTAATTTATCCAACAAATATTTAATTAATTCTCGTTCATGATTCTGAATTTCCTCAAATCCTATTGAATTCACAAAATCAATTGCTGTCCCTAATCCAATCACTTCAGCAATCGGCGGTGTCCCTGCCTCAAATTTTTCTGGTCCCGACGCCCAAGTCGACTCTTCAAGTGTTACCATCTTGATCATCCCCCCACCAAAATTATCCGGATTCATTTGCATTTGTCTTTTGGCCTTGGTGTATAGCACCCCCACACCTGTTGGACCATAAAGTTTATGTCCCGAAAACGCATAAAAATCCACATCCAAATCGGTTACATTTACCGGAATATGTGGCACCGCCTGTGCCCCATCTACTACCACACAAATACCTGGGTTAATCTCTCTGGCTTTTTTAACAATCTCTTTTATCGGATTAATTTGTCCCAGCACATTTGAAACATGTGTCAACGCCAACAGTTTCGTTCTTTTTGTAATTAGTAATTCGTAATTAGTAATTAGTAATTTTTCATTTTCATACGGGATGTACTTTATGTTAAGTTTTAACCGTCTGGCCAATTGCTGCCAAGGAACTAGGTTGCTATGATGTTCAATTTCTGACACCACAATCTCGTCACCTTCTTTTAAATTAACCTCGCCCCAACCTCTGGCTACCAAATTTACACTCGCCGTTGTCCCGCTGGTAAAAATTATTTCAGTTTCCTTTTCCGCCCCAATAAACTTGGCCACTTTTTCTCTAACTTTTTCGTATTCAACTGTTGCCCTTTCCGAAATCGGATACAAACCACGATGAATATTTGCCGAATATTCAGAATAATATTCCATCATCTTGTCTAGCACCATCTGCGGTTTCAACGCCGTCGCCCCACTATCCAAATAAACCAAATCAGTCCGCCGGCTGGCGGATTTCTTAAAAATCGGAAAAAGATGTTTGTAATTTTGCATAAAATTCACCTGTCATTCCCGCGCAGGCGGGAATCCATTATGAAATATTTATATAGATACCTGCCTTCGCAGGTATGACCTAATTCAAAAACGCCTTAACAATTAATCTTACCGCTTCCGGTCTCGAAATTCCCCGACTCATTAAATAAAACAATTGTTCTTCATCTACCTGTCCCACACTAGCCGAATGCGACGCTTTGACATCATTACTGTCAATTTCTAGCTCTGGTTGCACCTCGGCCCTGGCAGTTTTTCCCAAAAGTAACACCTTAAAACTCAAAAAGGCGTTAATTCTCGCCACATCCTTAGCAATTACAATTGTCCCCTTTCCTCGAAAGAACCCACCATCCTCGACCACCGCTCTAACCTCCACTTCCCCCTCCTGCCCCACTTGATCATATATCCACTTTTCATCAAAGCTGACTATCTCCCCTTTCTTAACCAAAAAATTCTTTCTAACTTTGTTCATAGAGTCTTCAGCGATTAAAAATTTCGAATAAGTAAATTCTTGACATGAGAAATTTTTTACCCAACGCTCCCCTCCATTTGCAAATTGATAAGTCGATTTAATTCCACACTATATTCCATCGGCAACTCTTTAGAAATCGGCTCAATAAAGCCATTAACAATCATCGCTTCGGCCTCATGCTCTTCAAATCCTCGCGACATAATATAAAATAGTTGCTCTTCACCAATTTTACTAACCGTGGCTTCATGCTCCAGGGTCACCTCGCTTTCCAAAATTTTATTGACCGGATACGTATCACTTCTTGAATTTTTATCCAAAATTAACGCGTCACACACCACCTTACTTCGGGATCTTTTTGCACCTGGATTAATCTGGATCAAACCTCGATAACTAGCTCTCCCTCCACCAAAACTAATTGATTTTGAAATCACCCGGCTAGTGGTATCTGGCGCTAGGTGCACACATTTTGCCCCGGCATCCAAATGTTGGCCACCACCCGATACTGCCACTGACAATATCTCTCCATGAGCTCTTTTGCCCACCAAAAACACGGCTGGGTATTTCATGGTAATCTTGCTTCCCAAGTTTCCGTCAATCCATTCCATCACTCCATCCTCTTCTACCTTAGCTCTTTTAGTTACTAAATTGTAGACATTTTTCGACCAATTTTGAATTGTGGTATAACGGCACCTACCACCTTTTTTGACAAAAATTTCCACCACTGCCACATGCAAACTATCGGTTGAATAAATCGGTGCAGTACAGCCTTCCACATAATGAACATAAGCATCTTCATCAATAATCATCAAAGTTCTCTCAAATTGACCCATATTCGCCGTATTGATTCTAAAGTAAGCTTGCAATGGCAAGTCCACTTTTACCCCCTTGGGCACATAAATAAACGATCCGCCCGACCACACCGCACTGTTTAACGCTGCAAATTTATTATCTCCTGGTGGAATCAGTGTCCCCAAATATTCTTTCACCAATTCCGGATATTTTTCTATTGCCTCATCCATACCACAAAAGACAATTCCCATGTCAGTAAACCGCTTCATCAAGCTACCGTAAACCACTTCCGATTCGTATTGCGCCTTCACTCCTCCCAAATACTGCTTTTCCGCCTCGGGAATTCCCAATTTATCATAAGTGTCCTTGATCTCTTTGGGTACATCTTCCCAGCTTTTTTCACTTTTATCTGTTGCTTTTACAAAATAATGAATACTTCCAAAATTAATGGTTGATAAATCCGCCCCCCAAGTTGGCATTTTCTTCTCTTCAAAAATCATCAGTGATTTCATTCGAAAATCCAACATCCACTTTGGCTCATTTTTCATCTCTGATATAGTTTGCACTATTTCTGGGGTCAGACCGGTAGACGACTTGAACACATAATTCTCTGGCATGGAGAACCCGTACTTGTAGTCACCCAAGTTCAAATCCTTAGTCTCATTCTCCGGTTTAATCGAACTAACTGGTGCAAAGCGTGTCATTCAGCCTCTTTTGCAAAACCACTATTTTCAATTCTTTCGATTAGTGACTGATCACCCGATTCAACAATCAAACCATTTTCCATAATATGCACCCGATCCACATTGATATATTTAAGAATTCTTGAGTAGTGGGTAATGATCAACACTCCAATGTTTCTGGCTTTCGCAACCTTGGCCACAGTCGTGGCAATTTTTTTTAAGGCATCCACATCCAACCCAGAATCAATTTCATCCAAAATTAAATACTTGGGATTGCTCACCAACATTTGTAAAATCTCCATTTTTTTCTTTTCCCCACCCGAAAATCCATCATTAATCCCCCGTTTAAGCAAATCCAAATTCAAATCCAAGGCTTTCGCTTGTTGTTCCAACCAGGGTCTAAACTGGACAATGCTTTTCATTGTCTTATTCTCGTTTCCAGTTTCTAGTTTCAAGTTTCTTTTTTTATAAATCTGCCACAAAAAACTTGTCGACCCCAACCCCGGCACTGCCGCTGGATATTGGTTGGCCAAAAAAATTCCCAATTCTGCTCGTTCATTAGGCGCCATTTCGTCAATTATTTTTCCATCTACCTCTATCGCCCCTTCATTTTTTTTAGAGTTTAGAGTTTCGAGTTTAGAGTTTTGTATCTCGTATTTCGGATGTCCAGCAATCGTATACGCCAAGGTTGATTTACCTGAGCCATTTTTGCCCATAACGGCGTGCACTTCTCCCGGGTTTACCTCAAAACTAACTCCACTCAAAATCTGCTTATCATCAATATTTACCCGCAAATCTCTTATTTTTATCATACTCCTACTATTTTAGTACGAGTATCAGTTTTTTACAAGGATCATTTGATAGAATTACTCATCATCCAAGTCTTTTTTAGTCTACTACTATTCTGCCTATCTTTAGTTGCCAATTACGTCGGTAGCTATATTTTATCGCACCTCAACTTAAACTTGCAACCAGTCAATGACTTTTTACTCCTAATTATCCCCAGAATTTATTGGATGGGCTATGTTGCCGACGCCACCTTATTACTAATTGGTGCTCTTACGCTCTATTCGCTTAGACACAATTTAAAACAAATGTCTTTTGTGATAAATACAGTTAGTTTTGCTCTATTTATTCGTAGTTTTCTTATATTACTCACCCCCACTAGCAATTCTTTTGGTATCGTCGAGTACACCGACCTGCTTTCTTTCACCAAGTACCCCTCCGGTATGTTCCCTTCCGGCCACACTATCTGTGCTTTTCTGAGTTATCTTTTCATCAAAAGCCACCCCAACAAATCCTTACACACCCTAATGTTTTTATTACTAATACTTGAAATTATGGCTCTAATCGCCTCCCACGGCCACTATTCTATCGACATTGTCGGTGGTTTGATGCTGGCCTACATTATTTATCGTAAAGGTTTGGATTACCAAAAAACACATAAACAGACAGAATACTAGTTGGCCCCAAAATAAACCAAAATAACAATTCCTCAAACGGAAATTTCACACCAAAAGTATCAACCATACCAATATAATGAACACCAGGAAACACCCACTGACGTAATTGCAACCCGGTGAATTCAAATAAAATCGCCACCACAAAAAAATATATAGCTGTTTTTGTAAATTTTTTAAATTTATTTGGAAATATTTTCAGAAAAACTACAGTTGGTAAAATAAAAAAAACAAAACCAACCCAAAAATAGGCGTATTGTATTACCAATATTGCTGGATTTAAACGTTCCAACAGTAAAAATATTGCCACTAAAGCAATTGATATGCCTGTTAAATATTTCATTTTATTACTTCCCTGTTGTTGCTTCCCCCTTGCCGTAAAATTCTCATAAAAAATAACTGCACTATAGCTCAAAAAAAATCCCCAAATCAAATCTTCTAATGGCACAATGCCGAACAATCTAAAAGGAAATATCGTATTAGGTACAAACCATGACAGGTCGTTTATTGCCACATAATCAATGATTAATCCAAATGACAAAGATAATATTAATGAAAAAATAATTGTGTTCTTTATTTTCCCCGGATTTCGAACCGATAACCACAAAGATGGCAAACCAAAAAACAATAGTATGGAAACAAAAAAGTTAACACTAAATACCAAAGATATTACTGTTGAAACAATCGGAAACAAGACCAATAAAGCAATATCCACCTTTTTCATATTTATTTTTAGCGGACCGTGTCACGGCGGAGGGTACAGGGGTCGAACCTGTTAGTCCTTGCGGACACTAGTTTTCAAAACTAGCGCATTACCGTCCTGCCCACCCTCCAAATGTGTTTAAATCAGGATGAGGAATTATAACAAAAACAGGTTAATTATTTTTGTGGGACAATAGTGTAGAATATAGAGCAGTTTCCTGCCCGGATAGCTCAGTTGGTAGAGCATCCCCTTGGTAAGGGGAAGGTCAAGAATTCGAGTTTCTTTCCGGGCTCATATTTATGCTAAACTTTGTGAATTATCAAATACTTTAAACTATGACTTTTGGTGAATCTTTATCAAGATCTATAAAAAAACAGATTGGAAATCAACCTGAAAGCCTTATAAATTCAGCTTCGCGATGGGTTGACAGAACATTCGGAGAGGCTGAAGCATCGATCATAGAATTTGTACAAAATGGAATAAGACCCGATTCATTGCAAAATAAAGTTAACCTAGCAGAAACTATTGTTCACACTCCAGACTATTTGCTTATAAAGGCAATTAATACTAAAAAAACAAAAGATGAATCGCAAGATGTAGCATTACAAAGGGTAACCGGACAAGTATCAAGATTATTTGAGGCATTAGCAGAAACCACCAAAGCACATACAGAAGATATCAGATCAGAAACTACAAAAATGCTTTACGAAAGACCACAGGTGATATTTAACAATCTTCTAAAGAATGCCACTTCACTGGAAGAAGGAATTGTGCCTCCGAAGATTAGGTTAGCTAAAGCATTGATAAGTTCTGACATTGTCGACAAACATCGATTAATTATTGATGTTACAGCACAAGATCAAAATCATTCTCTTTCTGATAATATTCGAAATGCCATTAAGATTGGATTTACTCGCAGAATCCAAGGAGCGATGAGTGGTCAATCTGCTCTGAGCAATAAAGCCAAAGCCGGAATCAAAGAATATGGAGATTTAAAAACTCAATTAAATAATGTTGAAAAAACTGCTGAGATGCCAACAAAAGCCCTGGAGATAGTTTTAGAAGCCATTCCAGATGGAATCCAAGGAGCGATGAGTGGTCAATCTGCTCTGAGCAATAAAGCCAAAGCCGGAATCAAAGAATATGGAGATTTAAAAACTATGTGTATAAAAATATTTGGCGAAAAATTTTCAATGCCAGAAACTGCAATGAAACTAGTTGAACCTTTCAGATTAGCGGTGTAATTTGTATAAATATCTATCTCCCCACCATTCGTCCCACAATCATCGACAATACACTCATTACCACCGAGGCAATTAGGGTGGTGGTAAACGAATCACTGCGAACACCTGGCACTACTTTTAGTGCCACTTGCAACACAATCGCATTGATTACCAAAGTAAATAAACCCAAGGTTAGAATATTTATTGGTAGTGTCAGTATAAACAACAATGGTTTTATCAGTACATTAAATAAACCCAAAACCAACACCAGCACCAGCGCTCCCATAAATCCCGACACCACAAATCCCGGCACCAAGTAGGCAGTTGCCAAAATTACTAACGCTCGCAGTATCCAGCTCATTAATGCATCCATACACCTATTATATTCTATTCCTAACCCTTATTTCTTCAGTCAAAATCTGTTTAACAAACTGCACCGTATCTGCCAACCTACCCTCAGCGTTTATCACCACCCAATCAAATCTATGCTTGAGTTCTGCCCATTCCCTTTTATCTCTCTCAAACCCTGCATAAAACACCTCTCTATTAGCATTCGGGTCGCGTCTGAAATATCGCGCCTCTATATCACCCCAATCACTGGGTGCAATATAAACTGTCACCATTCTTTTTGCTAGTCTTATTCCTTCTTCCTGCATTTTTTCGACTACTAAATCTTTAGACCTGGCTGCCGCCACCGGATCAATCCGCCACATAATATTGTCACCTTCAAAAACTGGTCTCAGCACCTCTTTCGGTGTACCTTTATATTCCCCAGGTCGATGCTCAAAGTGTTCCAAAAACTCCTTATCATCAACTCCTTTTAGAAAACACTCCAAACTTACAAAATCATAGTCAACCATATGCACTTCACCAGCTCTCATTTTACGACTAGTTCTGGTCAGCACCTGCCTAAAACCCAGGTCGGTTATTATTGGTTTCATGACATCATCCTTCCCTACACCACTTGGCCCGGTCAATACACAACAGATACCCATGTTTTCTGTCAAAACTCTCATCTTGGGGTGGATTATATCACTTTATTTACTTCATCCCCTTCAAAATCTTTTCTCTGACTTTTTCTGGTTTTTCACCTAAAACCACTGAAAATTCATCTGTCAAATGTTTCAAAATTGTTTCAAACGTATCCCGTCGGCTTCCCACAAATCCCACTGGTTGCTGGGTCTTACTCAATGCCAACTGTTTTAGTATTGGCACAATTTTAATTGGGCTATTCAAGCAAATTGTCTCTCTAAAAAATTTTGACTCAATCGGAATTTCCTCCACACTCACTTTTTTCCCTAACTCAACAAAAAATTCTTTAACTTCTTCTTTGGATAATAACGGTCTCATCCCCGAACTAATTGCATTGGCCATAGGGATAGAGCCACTTATAGTGTGCACATTTTTATCATTTTTGACGGAATCATAGTACAGTCTATCTCCCTCAATTTTTTTGATAATGTACATTTGCTCGCAGTCAATTGCGTAGCCTTTTGCTTTAAAACCGATGTCTATTTTCATAATACTGCCTCCGTTTCCTAACTATCTATTGTATCATTAATTTAGCCCTATGAATTCATTTAATCTCGCCATCAAAAATAATACTTGGATTTTAATTCTCCTAGCCATCAGTTTTAGTCTAATTTTTCCCCAAATTGGCACGCTCCTCAAGCCGTTACTTTCGCCTTTACTCATGGCTCTAATGTTTCTTAGCTGTCTGGATCTACGGCTTCCCCAGATAACTCAAAGCCTGGCCGACTACAAAAACATTTCTTTGTCTTTAGTTATTGTCCACCTGGTATCCCCTCTTATTGTTCTTCTGCTTCGCCCACTTTTTTCTGAGGAAATATTTCTCGGACTAATTATTGCCTCGGTTATGCCTGCTGGTCGTAGTTCAGTTTTTTTATCCAACATTTATGGCGGTTCACCTGTCAATGCCCTGGTAACCTCGTCTATCAGTAATGCTATCAGCCCAATCGCTGTCCCTCTTTTAGTTTTCCTGCTCGCCCACACCAGTATCAAAATAAACCCCGTAGAAATCGGCAGTACTATTTTTTATATGGTTATTATTCCCCTAATCGCTGGTGTCTTGTTTGGCAAATCTTCTGCCGGTGCAAAATTAAATAAATTCTCCTCCTCTTTTTCAGCCGTTATATTAATTTTAATAATTATTGGGATTATCTCCCCTGTCCAATCAATAATTGTGTCGCAGCCCTCGCTTATAATTAGTCTTGTCTTTTTAGTTACCTCACTAATTAGTATCAATTTTTTCCTAGGAAAATTATTGGGTAACAACCCCAAAAACAACATTACTTACGCCCTAACATCTTCATACAAAAACTACACCTTGGGCACATTAATTTGCCTAACTCTATTTTCACCAGTAGTCGCCCTACCCTCACTTGCCTACACCATTAGCAACAACCTTCTCCTTATCCCCCTCCAACTTTTTCTCAAACATGATCAGTCACAAAAATAAAAATATTATTCTATTTTTATTGGGATTAATTTTGGTGTTTTTATTCTCAGTTAGTCCATTATTTAACTTTTTTATTAAATTCATTAGTGGTTTTGGACTAGTTTCCGCCTTTATCGCCGGCATGTTATTTGTCTCTACTTTTACTGTAGCTGGGGGTGGTCTAATTCTTTTATCTTTAGCCAAAATACTTCCTCCGACCAGTCTAATTTTTGTCGCCGGCCTCGGTGCAGTTACTGGTGATTGGCTTGTTTTCACCTTCGTCAAAAGCCAGGTTATCAGTGAAATTTCCCCAATTTACGAACGTTTTTTAGAAAAACATCACCTCAAAAAACTATTACATACTCGTTATTTTGCCTGGACGCTTCCCGTAATCGGCGCTCTAGTCATCGCTTCCCCTCTTCCCGATGAATTAGGTATCAGTCTTATGGGTCTGTCCAGCCTTTCACCTCTAACCTTCCTGCTAATTTCCCTCGCCTCACATGCTCTCGGTATGACCATCCTAGTTTCCCTGAGCCTACTTACCTAAAAACTGTTATCATTAATCAATGAATTTACAAATAACTGGCAATCACAATCTCCTAATTTCTCCAGCTGTTAAGATTCTAGTCGAAGACAAAATTAGTGGCAAATTAAATAAACTAGTCACCAAGCTCGAGCCCTTAACCGCCGATGTTATCATCGATAAAGACAAATTTGAAAATTTCATTGTCAGCTTTGACCTATTGTTAGGCAAAGATAAAATCTATGCCAAAACCACTCATATCAGTCTCGAAAGCGCTTTAGTTGACGTCTCTGAAGATGCCGAGCGTCAAATCAAACGCCACAAAGCCGAGCAAGTCAACTATTCTCTCGGCTAATGTCCTATGCTTATTCCGCTGCTTTATCAACTTTTAACTGCCTACCAATCTGGTAGCAACTACACTCAAGCTACCCCCACTCCGCCACCTAGTCAGATTAGCCAAACTCTCACCGTCTCACCCGCCACCACTACCCCAGAACCGGCCGTTCTTGGCGCTCATATTGGCGGTGAAAGTCAAGTCACTTCTATTGCCCTACTCGGCGACTCGATGATCCAAACCCTGGGTACTGACCTGCTCCCCCTCCAAAAGTCCCTCCAAAAATACTTTCCTAACCGTCAGTTTGATCTCATGAACTTTGGCATGAGTAGCACTACCATTGAAATGGCCAAAAGCCGTTTAGATGAAGTCATAGCCTCCGCCCCCGACATTATAGTTGTTGAATCTTTTGCCTACAACAATTTTGGCAACACCCAAGCTGGTATCGATCGTCAATGGCTGGCCTTAGGGGCAATCACTTCCACCATCAAACAAAAACTGCCGGGCACCAAAATAATTCTGGCCACCACCATCGCTCCAAATTCTATTGTTTATGGCAACGGCATATCGAATCTCAATCTCAATGCTATGGACAAAATCGAACGCACCAACACCATCAAAATTTATCTTCAGAATTTAGTTAATTTTGCCAAATCCCAAGGCTATCCCCTGGCCGACGCTTATCATCTCAGTTTATTAAACGATCAGGGTATGGTGACTCTTATTAGCTCAACTGATCATTTACACCCGTCAGAAGCGGGTAAAGAAGTCTTCTGCGACACCCTCGCCGACACGATTTTTAACCACCTGCATTAAGTATAGCCATATCGTCATCCGCACTGTTAAAAGTGGAAAATGGCTTTCTTTTTTTCTTTTTTTTCTGTTGTCCGCCATCTTCCGCTACAAACACCTCACCTCTCAACCCTGGCATTGTCGCATCACTAGGCACCCTACTAGCTTTACTTGATTGCTTTTTACTTTCGATAGATTCAAAAAGCAATGCAAGTCTATCTTGCCTTCGTTCCTCATGAAAGATATCTGCTCCAACTTCTTCCTCAATTTGTGAAACAAGTTTTTTAGGAACACTAATTTTGATAACACGCTCTCTTATATCTGTCATATTATCCTATATAATAATATATAAGTTGTTTGCTGTCAACTAGCTTGATTATACCCGAAAACTTGATAAACTACCTACATGGCCAAATCCAAAAAAACTCCTCGTATCCTTATTGCCCTTTGTTGCGGTGTTTGTGGTGCTCAAAACTATTTAACTGAAAAGAACAAAACCAACACTCCCGACAAGCTCAAATTCAACAAATACTGTAATTGGTGTAAGAAGAAATCCGAGCATAAAGAATCTACAAAATTAAAGTAAACTTTAATTTTGAATTTAACCATTTATCATTTTTCATTTCACAATGGTTCAATGGTTAAATGAGTCAATAGTCCACCCTTTGGAGAATATTTACATCTCCCCTCTCGAGCTCTGCAATCTCGCCTGCCTGTATTGCTATACCAACAAAACCAAAGCCATTCTGACAAACGACCAAATCCTCGACTTCGTCAAAAGTTACTCTGCCGTTATTCATAAATCTTATTTCTTAAATCTTAAATCAATTATCTTTTGTGGTGGTGAGGTTTTTACCCTCAAAAACTTTCCTCAACTCATCAACTCTGTCACATCCCAAGGGATTTTTTGCAGTGTCATCACCAACGGTACAGTTGATAAATTAGACGAAATTATAGAGCCTCACAACTGCCAATTAATCGTTTCCTTTGATGGCCCAGAAAAAATTCATGACCAAAACCGCGGTCTGGGTAATTTCCAAAAATCTTCCGATTTTGTCCAAAAGGCCCTCAAGCTTGGTTTCCCTATCGAAATTTTTTATCTGATCACAAAAGACTCTTACCCCTACAAGGATTCCTTTCCAAAAGATTTTTATTCTAGTTTCCAGAATCCAGTTTCTAGTTTCTCTTTTACCTACCTCGTTGACCGCCTTGGCTCACTAACATCCGACCAAATTAAAGACATCCGCCAAAACTACCCTTGTTATCCCGCCAAAAACTTTGGTTGCAATATGTTTTCACTTCAGTCCAACAGTCATTTTTACGGCTGTTGCGAATCCGCCCGTCCTATCGGCAAACTAACCGATAATCTTGATGATGTAGTTAAAAAATATATCAACATTCTACAAAATCACCCTTTATGTTCCGACCCCACCTTCGCCTGTGGGTTTCAAAAGGAGTTAAAATTATTAACAAACGCCAAATAACAAATTGTTCGCAGACGTAATTTTTCGTCGACTTTCAACGTGGTAACACATTGACCGGAGATGAAAAATTCATGTCAAGAAAAATTTGTTATTCGGCATAAAATTATGGAAACATCTGAATTATTAAAATTAACTCGTGAACATTTTTGGTCCCAAAATTTTGTCGAAGTTGAGCCAACTTATTTAAACAAGTCACTTCCTCTCGAGCCAAATCTCTATTCCTTTAAAACTGGTGACTATTTCCTCCCCACCTCCCCCGAAATTCTCCTCAAAGACTATTTAGCCAAAAATAAAACAAACTGCTTCTCAATTAGCCATTGTTTCCGCAATTTAGAATCCACCGGTCCTCAACACAAACCCGAATTTTTAATGCTCGAATATTATTTGGTAAACCAAAACCTATCTGAACTCGAAGAATCACTAAAAAAATTTATATCTATATTTCTCCCACTAAAATTTGAAATTCTAAATTTACCTACCAATCTTCCCGCCAATGAACCCGACTTCAACCAATTCTTTCTCAACGAAATTGAACCAACCCTCCCCAAAGACAGTGCTGTTTTTATCTCCGGTTACCCAGCATTTCTAAGTCCACTTGCCATGCGAGAATCTGGCGAAGTAAATAATTTTTTAGAGCACAGCGAACGCGACCAAGCT
>JAGORQ010000004.1 GCA_018062705.1 Candidatus Shapirobacteria bacterium | reverse complement strand
CCCAACAGCGCACTGATCTAGAAGCCTGGGCTAAATCTCAAGGAATAGATATTAAATATCTCCAGTTTGGTCTCGGTGGTCGCAACATGATGGGCGGTCGTGGCGACAAAGCTTTTGGTGTTGGTCGCGGTATGATGGGTGGTTTTGGCCGTTAATTTCTTGATTCTTTGAAAAACCCGCCAGTTAGGCGGGTTTTTATTGAAAGTTGTTTTGGCGGACTGTGCCGTGTCACTCTGAAGCTATAGCTTATCGCGAAAGAGGATCACGCCCTGTGCTCAGTTTATCGAAGCACGTAGGCGGAGGGTACAGGAGTCGAACCTGTTATCCGTTGCCAGAACTGGTTTTCGAAACCAGCGCATTACCGCCCTGCCCACCCTCCAGTCGTTTTGTGCGCCTACCAGGAATCGGACCTGGATCAACGGTTCCGCAAACCGCTATTCTATCCATTAAACTATGGGCGCGAACATTCTGATTATACCCTACTTGCCTTAAATTTGGTCTTTTTACTTCTTGCCTTCTTCTCTATCCTCAAGTGGTAGTTTATTGCCTACATACTTGGTTATTTTATCAATCAAAGTCGGCGAACTTTCAATCATCGGAATTCTCTTGACTACAATTTCCTTAATTTTATCTTTGTCTTTTGGATTAATTACTATAGCAATCGCTCGGGGAAACTTTAACAAAGTTCCGAAATTTATCATGGTGCTATTAAGACTCGTTCCAAACCAAAATTTTTCTAATATTGTCCACGGGTAACTAGCTTCACCAAAATAGACAGCTCGATTAGTTATTTTGATCAGCACTTTTTCTGGTGGCACTGTGGACATTACATAATACAAAAAAAGTATTGAACCAAGGGCAATTATCAAGAAAAATTCTTTGATAAAAAATAAAATTACAGCCACTAACACTAAAATTGAAACAGCAGTTACCCAAAAATCTTTATCCCGTTTTTTGTATGACCGTTCTGGGGCCTCCCATTCGAGCAGAACTTTTTCTTCATAGAGATCATCAACTTCAACTGGAGTGTTTGCCATCTTTTTTTCTTCAGTCATTAATACATCTTAACACAAAATCCAGCCTAAATTTTTGATATACTCAAGCACCAATCAGGTAAAAGGAAGGATGCGGCGAATGGTAAGCCACGGGTTTGCTAAACCCGCGCCCGAAAGGACATGAGGGTTCGACTCCCTCTCCTTCCGCCTATTTTTAGGCACTAACTAACATCAACCGTTTGTCCTTCTACTCTCACCACCACCGCTCTAGCAAAAAGAGATTCTGCCACCCTCACACCCACTACATGAAAGGTCTTTTTCTCATTTAACAATATTGGTTCAGGGTCACAACTGTCAAAAACCGTTGCCACATTTTCATCTACTTCAATCGAAATATTTAAATCTCTAAGATCAACCCTAACTCCTCTCGGTATCGGTTCTCTGGAAGCCCCAACTACCAAGCCCCAAAATGCCAACCCAGCAAAATCTTCGCGTTCATTTCCTGTAGGCTGATATTTTGTATTTTTTTGAAACCTAATTACGTCAAAAACTGCCACAATATCCATATTATATCAAAATTAATTACAATAATCTTCCTCTCCTGCTACACTAGTTTATGTCCACTATCTATCTCTTCCGCCACGGCCAAACCGATTTTAATGAGCAAAAGAAATTTACCGGTTGGTTAAATTCAACTCTAACCGAGAATGGTATTATGTCTGCCCAAACAATCGCTGATTCACTTCGACTTATCAAAATTGATCTTGCCTACCACACCCGACTTCAGCGCTCAGTCGACACCTTAAATATTGTTTTAAAAGACCATCCCGAATGCAAAGAAATATTAGTCGACGATCGCATGATCGAACGATCTTATGGCGATCTTGCCGGCTTAACACATCAGGAAATAATTGATGGTCTGGGTATTGGTCAGTATGAAGAGTGGCATCGAGGTTTTTATGACGAACCTCCACAAGGGGAGTCCTTTGACGATGTTGAAAAAAGAGTCCTCGAATTTATGGCTGATCTCAAGTCAAAATATTCTGGCAAAAATCTGAATATTGTCATCTCCGCTCATGGCAACTCTATCCGTCTGTTTCGAAAAATCATGGAAAATGCCACCATCGAAGAAGCGGTTAGCTGGGTCATTCCCTACGACCAATATTTTGAATACAAAATTTAAGTTGTTCTATTCATAAATCCTAAATCTTACTTCTTAAATCTTATTTAATTGTTCTTCAATTCTCATTAATCGATTGTACTTGCAGACTCTCTCACCTCTAGTTGGTCCGGCTTTTATATATTCGCTCCCGACTGCCACAGCCAGGTCCACCATAAATGTATCATTGGTCTCCCCACCACCTCGGTGCGACACTACCGTCCACATGCTGTTTTCTTTGGCCAGTTTGCAACAGTTTATAGTTTCGGTTACCGACCCTGCCTGATTTAATTTAATCAAAATTGCATTGGCTGCTTTTTTCTCAATTGCCTCCCGCCAAATTTTAGTATTGGTTACCGTTAGGTCGTCAGCAATTAGTGGAAATTTCCCCCCAATCTTCTCCAACAATTTTGGCCAACTTTCCCAGTCAAACTCTGACAGCATGTCCTCCCAGCTCACAAACGGGTATTTGCCCATCCACTGGGCATAATACTCAATCAATTCCTCCGAGGTAACTTTTTTTTGTTCTATTCTTAAATCATAAATCTTACTTCTTACATCTTGAAACTCGGATGCGGCAGCGTCGATGGAAATTCCTGCATCTACCCCAGGTACATATCCTGCCGCAGTTATCGCTTCCACCAAATAATTCAAAGGTGCCTCGTTTGTCGGTATTCCATTTGGTGCAAACGCCCCTTCATTTCCCACATTTATCGACAGTTTTTCTCTCTTTAAAATTTTCTTCAGTGCCTCATATATTTCCATCTCCATCCGTACGTTTTCGGTAGCGGTTCTGTCTCCCATTGCACTCACACAAAATTCCTGTAAATCGGTAGTTTCATCCGCATGCTTCCCTCCTTCAATCATCACAATCATGGGCTTCGGCAACGAAGTCCTGAGCGAGCCATTTATCATGCGAGTCGAAGGATTTAATCCATAGACCGATTGCAAATATTCATATAACTCTAGTTTTCTTTCTACTGCCCCTGCTCTCGCTACTGCCATACTTACCCCCAAAATCGCATTTCCACCCAATTTCGCCTTATTTTCCGTGCCATCCATGGCAATCATTTTTTCATCAATTTCAATTTGATTAGTCACTTCCATTCCCATTACCGCCGGTCCCAAAATTTCATTAATGTTTTTTATCGCCGTCAACATCCCTTTGCCATTAAAACGAGCCTTATCTCCATCAAGTAAGACTGTGGCTTCTTTTGTCCCCGCCGATGCTCCATAACTCACCGACGCTTCACCCACCGCTCCACCTTCTGTTATTACCGTCACCTCCAAGCTCGGCGCCCCGCCACTGGCCAATATTTCTCTTGCATATACCGTTTTTATTTTTGACATATTAGCTCATTATACTTCATCTGATTATTGACAAATCAGACGATAATGGTGTATACATACACCATGATTAGAACTCAAATATACCTAGATGATAATTTACTAACCAACCTTCGTATTGGTGCCAAGTTAAACAAAACCACTGTTTCCGGGTATCTCCGCGATCTTTTAAGAGAAAAAATAAAAACCAATTCTCAAGTAAAATCTAAAAATGCGTTTTCTGAGCTAATCAAAATTGCCAACAGCTTTCCAAAAACAAAAAAGAAGACGAATCTTTCCGAAAACATAGATAAATATTTGCCTGAGAATTTAAGATGAATATTTTTATCGACTCGTCGTTTCTAATCGCCATGTTTGATAGAAACGACATTAATCATCAAAAAGCTATTGACATTTCCAAAAAGTATCCTGACAATACATTGTTTTTTGATGACTTAGTTAAATACGAATCAGTCAACGTTTTACTTAAAAAATCTATTCCACACGCCAAAAAGCTAAACGCGCTATTATATAGCGGATTGTACCAACGAATATCAATTACCGACTCTACTTGGCAAATTGCTTTTTCAAAAATAATCACTAAATTTTCCAAGTCCGGCCCAAATGTTTTTGATTACATCCATTTTGCTTGTATGCAAGAGTACGGACTCAAAGACGTTCTTACTTTTGACCACCATTTTACTACAGCTGGTTTCAATGTCCTAAAATAGCTAACTATGTTTGATCGACCATCTCCGACAAAAATAAACGATATTCCGCCACCAGTAGATTTTTTTAATGACTCTGAATTCAACCGTCTTGCTTTAGAAGTAGTTCGAAATAATTTACTTTTTCCTGAAACAGTTGATGTTCTTTTACAAAAGGTAAGTTGTTTTCAAGGAGGAAATAAAGAAGACAGTCAAGATTTGGGCACAAGTTTTGAAGAATATGAAAGGCTGGCAATTCTCGACTCCATATCTAGAACAATTGGTGGTGATGTCGAATTAGCTCAACAGATCGATGCAATATTATTTTTCGACAGAAGCTATGGTACATTAACAAAAACTGTTTCTACTGGTGTTTTTGGAATAAGAAACGATGGTAAAAATTTTATTGGGATTTGTAAGGGATACGCCTACGATTCTGCACCTCAAAATACAACTAATATTGTCGAGTACCTTTCGTTTGCCGCTTCACATGAAACACAACATTTTAAGCAGTGGTCAGAAAAAAGACTTGATTTAGGAATAATGTCTGAAATACACCAACACGACCAACAGGGTGCCATTTCATATCAAAATAGCCTACCCACTCCGGGCGTAATTAAAGCTATAAACCAGCTTCATGTCGAAGAGGGTGTTGGCCACCCACTCGAATCTGAGGCTCAAAATAAAGCCATAGAAGTCTTTTCTCAAATGACCTACTTACATGTCTAATATATGTTTCAACACTTTTTTAACCTGTATTTCTTTTACCGTCCACCAATAATCGCTCAAACTAAATTCTTTTTTCAACCACAAATCCACATAACCAGTTTTTTTATTTACTTTAATTCCTCTTCGACAAATATAAAACCAGTAATCAATCGACCAGATATTTTTATAAGCCTTTTTCAAAAAATCTATATTTCCTCCGTTATATTCCATAAACAAAGTCGGGGAATATTTTTTTATTATTCCCTTCGCCCCCTCCACTACTTCTGGTTCCCACCCCTGAACATCAATTTTTATCAAATCAATTTTTTGTTCATTCTTCAAAATATTATCCAAAGTATCAGTCTCAACCAAATAACTATTATCTAATAAAATATTGGCCTCCCCTGTCAAGGGGAGGTGCCCGTAGGGCGGAGGGGTTAGATGACTATTCCCCAAATTCTCTTTATCTTTTATCAATACCCTCTTTTCTTTCTTTGCCCCCACTGCCACATTAAACAACTTCACATTCTTTAATCCATTCTCTTCTACATTTTTTTTTAAAATTTCAAAACATTCTTTATCCGGCTCAAACGCATAAACCATTTTACACTTTTGCGCCAACAGTAGGGTATAGTAGCCAATATTCGCTCCGATATCCACCACCACACTATTACTATCGACCTGATTTAACATGAGCAAGGTTTCATATTCCTCATACTTCCCCAACGCAATTCTCTGACCTATAAACTTATCATCACTTCGGTACCAAAAATCTAGTCCATTTAATTTTGTCTTTGCGAGTTTCATATATAATATGTTGTGAACAAACCTTCACACGGCTTCTCAATTATAGTTTATTTTTTAGGACTCCTCGCCAGTTTTCTGTTATTTTCACTAATTTGGCATTTTTTTGTCAATGGCCGTCTCTATATCTGTACCGACCCCGTACCATTCCTAAGTTTTTTACCGCCATTTGTCCACAATTTTTCCCCATCAGCCGATCCTTCCATTGTTATTTATACCCACGATTACTACACCGTCTCGCCTTTGGCTATTTATGGTGTCTGGATAGCATTTATTCTCGCTATTTTTCTTCTACCTTGGTTTTTTGTCAAAAAATTTTCTCTCTTGAAAAAAATTAGCAGTCTGTTATATTATCTGCTACAATAGTTTTCACCCATTATTAATTGTTAATTATTAATTCTTAATTAAATATGATTTCACCTGTTTCGGGCCACATTGTTGTTGAGCCCCAAAAAAAAGAAAAAATTACTTCCTCCGGTATAGTTTTAGCCACTAGTCACGACGAAAAACCCCAACTCGGTAAAGTCTTATCTATCGGTTCCGAATACACCTCCGACTATGGCACCAAAAAATCCGCTCCTTGCGCTGTCGGTGACACTGTTATCTACAAAGAATGGGGTGGTAAAGAATATAAAGATGGTGATCAAGACTTGATAATTCTCAAGTTCGACGACATCATGGCCATTGTTAAGTAGTTTTTAAATTCTAAATTTTTAAATTTTAAATTTTTTTATCCTATGCCTAAACAACTCAAATTCGGCCAAGCCGCCCGTCAATCTCTTTTAAATGGCGTTAACATTTTAGCCAACGCCGTCGTTACCACCCTCGGCCCCAAAGGTCGCAATGTCGCTATCGACAAAAAATGGGGTGGACCCACTGTTATTCACGATGGTGTCACAGTAGCCAAAGAAATCGAGCTCAAAGATCCCTATGAAAATATGGGTGCCCAGCTTCTCAAAGAAGCCGCTTCCAAAACCAATGACATAGCGGGCGATGGTACCACCACCGCCACTCTCTTAGCTCAAGCCATTGTCAACAAAGGTCTCCAAAACGTCACTGCCGGTGCCAACCCGATGATGGTTCGCTATGGTCTCGAAAAAGGTCTCAAGCACGTCATCGCCAAACTCGATGCTATGAAAAAAGAAATCAAGATTAGCGACAAAGATAGTATTGAGCAAGTTGCCACCATTTCTTCTGCCAATGCTGAAATCGGTAAAAAGATAGCCGAGGCTATGGTCAAAGTTGGTCGCGACGGTTTAATCACTGCCGAAGAAGGCAAGGGCATGGGTCTCGAAACCAAAGAAACTTCCGGTATGGAATTTGATAACGGTTTCTTGTCTCCTTACTTTTCCACCAACACCGAAGCTATGGAGGCAGTCGTTGATCACCCCTACATAATTATCACCGACAAAAAAATTAGCTCGATTCAAGACATTCTTCCCTTTTTGGAAAAACTAGTTAAGCTCACCAAAAACTTTGTCATTATTGCCGAAGATGTTGATGGCGAAGCCCTTGCTACCTTGGTTATCAATAAACTAAAAGGTACCTTCAGTGTCTTAGCTGTCAAAGCCCCTGGTTTTGGTGATCGTCGCAAAGCCATGCTCGAAGATATTGCTGCCCTCACTGGCGGTAAAGTAATCTCCGAAGAAACTGGTGCCAAATTTGATTCTGCCGACCCAGCCGAATATTGCGGTCGTGCCGATTCGGTTACTGCCGACAAAGACAAAACTAGAATTATTGGTGGTAGCGGTGACCCAGCCGACGTCAAATCTCGTGTCACCCAGCTTCGCAATCAAATGGACAGTAAATCAACCAGTGATTATGATCGCGAAAAATTCCTGGAAAGAATTGCCAAGCTTGCTGGTGGTGCCATCGTTTTGCAAGTTGGCGGTGCTACTGAAGTTGAGATGAAAGAACGGCTCGAGCGCGTCAAGGATGCCATCGATGCTACCAAAGCAGCCGTTGAGGAGGGGATTCTTCCTGGTGGTGGTGTAGCGCTCCTCAAAGCCTCACTCGATCTGGACAAAGTTAAGGCTGACAATGACGAAGAAAGAGTTGGTCTGTCGATTCTCAAATATGCCCTCGAGCAACCAATCAGAATGTTAGCTCAAAATAGTGGTGAGGATGCTGGTCATATTTTTAATAAAATCAAAGAAGCTGTTTTGGCTGATGCCAAGTCTGACTTGGGCTACAACGCCTCCACTGGCGAATTAGTTTCTATGACCAAAGCCGGCATTATTGATCCCGCCAAGGTCACCAAAAGTGCCCTGACCAACGCCGTCTCTGTCGGCACCATGATCTTAACCACTGATGTTTTGATCTGCGATGCCCCTGAAAAGAAAGCCCCAGCCATGCCTGCTGGCGGAATGGGTGGAATGGGCGGCATGGACGGAATGATGTAATTCGCTAAAGCGAATTACCCTGAGCTTGTCGAAGGGTTACTTATTAAAAAGTCCCCTAGCATTAGGGGGCTTTTTTGTTACAATTTCACCAATGACATCTTATCTTTTATTCGCCTGGGCCAGCTCCATTCTTTCCGGTGTTACCGGTGTCACTGCCAAACTAACTAGTAAATATAGTATCAAAAATCATTATCTTTTTAATTTTTTGTGGCAACTTTTTGTTGTAATTTTAACAGTTCCTATCGCCCTAAAAAATGGCGCCTCACTTCCCGGTCACTGGTATAACATCATCTTTGCATCACTCTGCTCTACCTTATTTCTAACTTTAGCTATTCGAGCTATTTATTCTCTCGAGGTTTCAGTCCTATCTCCGCTCTACAGTTTGCAGACCGTTTTTAGCCTACTGTTAGGTGTTGTAGTACTTCATGAAGTTATTGGATTACGACAATTTCTGTTTATAGCACTAATAATTTTGGGCGGAATTTTTGTTAACTATGATGGTCATTTTAATTGGCGGGCTTTTTTTAGAAAACCAGTTCTTCTCGCAGTTTTAGCTATGGCTTTTCTCCCCATCAACAGCCTGTTTATTAATCAAGCCATCAAACAAGATTCTTATTGGACTGTGGTTCTCTGGACAAATATTTTTACAGTATTATTTATTTCTTTAAGTTTTCCTAAATTCAAAACTGGTCTATTAAAAGTAAATTGGTTGCAACTCTCAATTGTTTTACTGATAGCCATTATTCAAACCGCTACTTCTTTGGCTTACAACAAGGCGGTGGCTACCAATGTCTCGATTACCAATACCATCAATTCCTTGCCAATTTCCATGATCATTGTTTTTGTCTTGTCGTTATTTTTTCCGTCATTACTCGAAAAACATCCGGTCAAAGTTTACCTAGTCAGATTTGTCTGTGCCTCGGTCATGATCTATTCCGCCTTAAGTTTGTCAAAATAACTTACCCCAAACCTATCAAAAGGGTCGAAATTCATTCCGG
Source organism: Candidatus Shapirobacteria bacterium (assembly GCA_018062705.1). GTDB lineage: Bacteria > Patescibacteriota > Microgenomatia > UBA12405 > UBA12405 > JAGORQ01. The sequence goes on along the minus strand of JAGORQ010000004.1, from coordinate 60,381 downwards.
TAGAGACGCCCCACCGGGACGTCTCTTATCCAAACCAATCAAAAAATCCCCTAGAAATGGGGGATTTTTTAGTATGTGTTTGACTTATTTTTTTTTTCTTATAAGATTGGGTTAGTTAGAGATTAATAAACTATATATGAAATATGACATCACACCTCCTTCGACTATAATAATGGGTTTAAAAGACACGCTTACTGGTGGCAATAATACTGCCGATTTAGTTTGGAAAAATCCTGAATGGGCTACGCCACAAAATGTCGAGTCGTTAATAGAGGGTCGTATTAGAGCATTGAACATTGAAATTAAAACTAGTGAAAATAATAATGAAGGATTAAATATGCGCTCTGATCTCCGAAGACTCAAAGAAGATCGGAACATTGTTAATGCAATTAGACTTTATGGCCCGCTAGCGCCAATTAGACAATCAGATAGAATTCGGGCAGCTCGCCATGCTACCGTAATAATTAACGGCCCAGCCTGGGATAAAGAAGATAAATTTTTACCTGAGAAGGCTGAAGAAAACCAAAAAATCGAAAGATTTATAGGTGCTGCCTTGGGTCACAAACTATCAATAAAGGAACTAAAAAAACAAAAAGCCGAATCCCAAAAGAAATTTGCTAATCCAACCATAGAGTAAAGCAACTAAAAAATCCCCCAATCCGCCAACTGGCGGAGGGGATTTTTTATATAATATAATCACTCATCACCAAAAAACTTTTTTTAATTATTTTTGTCTTATTCTTACTTCCTACATCTTACTTCTTAAATCTCTTTTACACTCAGCCCCTCACCCTCGTCGCTCCTCATCACAATTTAGTCAAAGGCACCCGCCTCAAATTTTTTCAAGAAATTAAGTCAAAACGTTTTTTTACTAAACATATTATCCTTATCGGTCCTGATCATTTTTCTGCCAATCAAAAGCAAATTACCTACTCCTCCTCAAGCTGGAATTTATCCAATGGTCAGGTAAATTTTGATAAAAACCTTTTTTCCAAGTTTACCTCCAAACTGATCAACTATGACAATATTCTCAAAGACGATCATGCTATTTTCAACTTATTGCCTGACATAAAAACTGTCTGGCCGAAGGCCGAAGTGATTCCTATTTTAGTCGGTCAAAAAGTCGACTCCAAAAATCTTGAAACACTTTTGTCTGATCTTAAAAATAATTGCGGTTTTGATTGTCTGCTAATTTTTTCTGTCGATTTTTCCCACTACCTACCAGCCACCCTCGCCGAAGTTCACGATGCTTATACCCTAAATCAACTCCAAAATTTGAATACCAATAAAATTCTTGAGGTTGAAGTTGATAGCCCCCAGTCGCTTTATTTGATGACCGGCTTTGCTGTCTCAAGAAACACCCCAAAATGGTCACTTTTTGCTCACACCAACTCTGGTTTTATAGCTCACGATCCCGATTCAGAAACCACCACTCATATTTTTGGTTCCTATTCCCGCAGTTATTCTTACTTCTTAAATCTTAAATCTTACGTCTCATTTTACACTTCTGTCACAACTCCTCAAAAACTCAATCGCTCTCAAAACCAGACCACCATCGGCGACCGCTTCTTTTATGGTGTCGACAGTTTAACCGTTGACCCTTCTAACAATTTTGTCGTCTCCACCATCACCACTCCAACTAAAATTATCAAATCATTTTTACCAATCAAGGGTAATCTATTTGTTAGAGGTTCCGACAAATCTCAACTAATCAAGCAATATTTTGATTCAATTCCAAATGAACCAAATCTCACCAAAGATTATTTTTGGGGTAAACTAATTTATGAACGAAATACTTCCTCCTCCGGTCGCACCAATTATTAATCAAACAGCTCAGAAATCCAAATTTATTTTCGGTATTTTAGTCGGAGTTGCCCTAACCTTCGTTTTTATTTTTTCTGCCTTTATCTATGCTTTCAATCACGATTTAGTCGAAAAACAAAATACATCAGTCATCTCACCATTTCCCACAGTTTATGTTCAACCAACCCAAAATACTTCTCCTACCACAGTTCCCCAGTATGCCACCATCAATCCAGGCCAAATTTCATGGCTTCAGTTCCCCAAAATAGTGGCCATGAACCCCTACCTTGAAAACGAATCGGGATACATTAAGAATGGTGCAACAAAGGCTTCAGATATTAAGTACCACCACGTTGCCAACTTTGCTGACGGATCAAAACTTATCAATGCTATATTCCCCGAGGAAGGTATGGGCACTTGGTATTACATCCATCGTTTTATTCAAATTCCGGATGGCGAACTCTACTACCTTACCAGGTCCAGTTCCATACCATACGGCTCCGAACAAACAATCCCCAATTATTTCAAGTCTTCAGTTGGATTCTCCGATCTGATAATTGACGGCATTAATTCCCCAGATGCTTTTTCTGTGCCCGAAGGCGCCTTCCGCAAAACGATGTTTTTCATGAACAACACCATTTCTTTTACTGAACTAAAAAACCCGGTGCTTATGACCAATACTCCCTACGGTCGGCTTTATGCAGTTTACGAAGAAGTTTCCAAAAACGGTAACTTAAAAACTCCAGGTGGTATCTATGATCGAAAGTTTTGGCTTCGGTTAAAAGATGATACTGTAAAATCCTACCTACTCCTCCCTGAATTTTTAACCGACGACAAAATCCCTCAAATTATCTGGAATGATGGTTCCAAGAATAACCAGAACTTCTCGATTGGTTTCAAGGGTAAGTGCGGTGAGGGTTACGGTTCAATAATAAAAACCAGTTCAACTACTTTAAGTTCACTTAATCCAGTCGGCAAAACTCTCTCTGGCGTTGATATCTACGCTGTCGCCGACCCCAGCTCCTTGCTTCTCGAGGATATTTATTCCAAACTAGATTCTTCAGTCAAGCCAGACAAAAATACTTTTCTTAATCAAAAAAATCACTTTCTCTGGAAAGACAAATTTAACGAATGGTGGCTTTTTATCAGTGAACTCAATCAAGTTCAAGCCGAGTGTGGTAAACCAGTAATATATCTCTATCCACCAAAAGATACTGTCGTCAATGTTCAAGTTGGCGCCAAAATCACTAAATCAGAGCCACTCTATCCAGCTAAAGGCTGGACAGTTTTAGCTCACCCCAATGGTCAATTAGATTATCAAGGCTCCGCCTACCCCAATCTTTTCTGGGAGGGGACTGGCTTTGGCCATTATAATTCTCATACTGGCGAAGGTTTTGTTGTTCCTCAGGAAAAATTAATTAGTGCTATTAATAATCATTTAAAATTACTCGGTCTAAATTCACAAGAATCAGCCGATTTTATGGAATTTTGGCAGTCAAAACTTCCCACCACTCCCTATGTCCGTCTCACCTGGCTCAATACCGCTGACATGAACCAACTCGCCCCTCTCCGAGTTTCCCCATCACCAGATACTGTCATCAGGTTATTCTTGGAGTTTGAAGGTCTTGATAAACCAATCAGTTTGGCACCCCAAAAACTTTCAGCTCCCCAGCGCTCCGGCTTCACCTTGGTCGAATGGGGTGGCTTGTTGAGAAAATAAGCCCGTTAAATTAAGGCTCAGTTTTGCTACAATAGGCATGGAATAAATAAAATATGTCCCGGTAGTAAAGCGGTTATACAGCAGTCTGCAAAACTGTTCAGGCGGGTTCGACTCCCACCCGGGACTCCAATAAACAAATCTTTCGCTAAGTGATACAATCCACATCATGGCCTTGGAATTATTATCTGCAAAAAATTGCCAACAAGTAGTCGATTTTTATCATCGACAATTTAAACAAATAAATCGGTGGTGTAATCTTGAAGAATTATTGCCACGCCTTCGTAGCCAAGTTTCGCCAGAAGTTATTGGTGTGATTGACAAAGAAGAAAATGTTGTTGTTGGTGCAGTAATCGCTTATCGAAACTCTTTTTCATTTGATCAATGGACAATTCCGGTAATCGCGGTGGACAAAGGAACTATAGATGGACAACTTCCGTCAGTGAGGCGTCAAGGTCGTGGCAAAAAACTTATGGAAAGTGTCTACAAAGAAATCCAAAGACACGGTGGTAAGTCTGTCTTGGCTGATACCAATATTGATCCTGACAAAGGTGGTTCAAGGGAATTTTTAGAAGCATCAGGACTAAAATTTCTCTGTGAAATACCTGGATATTTTGATGGTAGCGTTGATGAGGTTGGGTTGCTTTTTATCCGCCATCTCTAGCTCAATTTTTCCAAATCCACCCTTTCTCTACACACACATCCAGCACATCCATTTTTAAAATAGACTCCATCCATCAAAGTCCTCTTTTTACAGTTTAAAACAGCTCTCAAAACCACCGGATCTGCCAAATTTAGATTTCTATTTTCCGCCGGTACATCCGGAAAAATAATTCTTGGCTCCATCCCAGCCAAACAAAAATACCAGTTAGCTTCTTGGTAACTTATGTTAAGCATCTTCTAAAAAAATTACCTCCACACTCGGATGTTTCCCTGGTTCTCTTAAGGCAGTCACCATTTGTTTCATCGCCTTCTCAACAGCTTTTTGTTCTCCCTGGTCGCTAACTAGTGACACTCTTTTTGCTACAGCAGGTTCAGCTGCTGCTCGATTTGTCCCGGTTAGGTGGTTCACCAATTTCCATCGTCCTTCAAATGTAGTCACTTATTTTTAAAAACTTTAAAAATCCAAAAACCCAAATAAGCCAAAACTATGGCTTGTATCCCCCCCGCAATCAAAAACACTCTCCCAGTCACCAGCACAATTCGTTGGTACCACACCAAATCAAAAATAATTCTCGCCACCACATAAAGTATCGATGGTGTCATGGCTGATAGCACAATCAAAAAAATCTGCGATTTATCCTGTTTTTCCACAATCTCCCTTATCGTTAAGTATGGTTGATAATACAAATTGTATAAATTTCTACCCAAAAAATACCCTTGCCTAACGGCGATCAGTCCGCCTATCTTCGACAACTTCTTTAGCCGTTTTTGTATCATAATTCCACGACGCTCGGAACTCTTTTTTTGCCCGATGCAATCTCGACTCCACTGATTTAGGAGTAAGACCCATCAGTTTGGCAATTTGAGCTACCCGTAGACCGTCTAGATACTTTAGTCGCAGTATTTTTTTATAGCCTGCTCTAATTTCATCAAAAGTCTTTTTAATTTCTTTTTTAAGTTCATTTTTTAGTACATCTTTTTCCGGTGACAAGGCTTTATCAGCAATCTCTTCAAATACCGGGCTAGCCGAAAACAAAATGGTTTTCAGTTTCTTTTTTCGGTAGTAATCAATGATTTTATGTTTGGCAATTCCACATATCCAGCTAAATTCCGCCGACTGATGATTAAAATTTGGCAATGAATTAAACGCAGCCATCAGTACATCATGGGTTATTTCCTCTACTAGTGCTTCATCATCTATTTTTCTACCCACAAATACCGACACACTTCTATAGTATTTGTTATAAAAATCATTCACAGTACGCTACTTTATCATAAATAATGTGTTTTTTCTTGTTAGCCACATTACCTCTAACTTTAGGAACTTTATAAACTTGATAAACTTTATAAACTAAATTGTTCTATACTGAATAGTGAACCTTTTTAAAAAACGTCCGCCCCATCCACTCGAGGGTTATGCTTCAAAATTACGCCTCGATATGCTTGAAGCCACCTATTCTGCTGGCGCCGCCCATATTGGCGGTGCCCTGTCGGTTCTCGACCCGCTCATTGCTCTTTATTATTCTGGATTATTTGATTTCTCCAAAGATCATTTTATCCTTTCCGCTGGGCATTTATGTTTGGCCCATTACGCCATTCTGGCTAACCTTAAAAATATAAGTCAAAAAAAACTCAATACCTTTAGTAGTTTTGGTTCTATCTTTCAGGGCCATGAATCAATTGATGTCCCTGGGGTCGAATTTTCTTCCGGCTCACTTGGTCAAGGGCTGTCTTTTGCTTGTGGTTTAGCTTTGGGTGACAAGGATCATCATACAGTTTGTGTCACTTCCGACGGTGAGCATAACGAAGGTCAAATTTGGGAGTCACTCCTTTTTGCCAACAAGTATCACCTAGGTAATTTAATCAATATTGTTGACTACAATAATGTTCAAATCGACGGTACGACTCACGACATTATGCCTCTCGGCGAATTGGCTGCCAAATATATCAAGTTTGGCTGGACAGTAATTACTGTCGATGGACACAATTTTTACGACCTTGTCAGTGCTATTAAGAAATCCAAAGATTCAACTATTTATCCTGCCTGCATTATTGCCAAAACCACTTTTGGCAAAGGCGTTTCTTATATGGAAAATAATCCCGACTATCATCATGTCAAAAATTTATCCGAAACCCTTTACCACCAGGCTATCAATGAGTTATCAATGAAAAATGATAAATGATAAATGAAAAATTGACCTTAGCCTCCATGCGTCAAGCTTTTGGTGACACTTTAGTCGAGCTAGGTAGCCAAATCCCCGAATTGTATGTGGTTAGTATGGATCTGCGCGAGTCAATGCGTCTCACCAAGTTTGCCAAAAAATTCCGTTCCCGTTTTATCGAATGTGGCGTCGCCGAAAATAATGCCGCTAGTATCGCTGCTGGTTTAGCCAAATCTGGTAAAACAGTTTTTTTAGCTAGTTTCGCTTGTTTTTCTCCTGGTGTAAATTGGAGTGCTATCCGCGAGTCAATTTGTTACAACAATCTTAATGTAAAAATTGTCGGCGGTTATTCCGGCCTAATGACTGGTGTTTTGGGGGCAACTCACCAAATGCTTGAAGATGTGGCCTTAATGCGTTCCCTTCCCAACATGGAAGTCTTCGCCCCCATCGATGCCACCGAAACCTCAAAAATAATTAAAACAATAGCTCGTACAAAAACGCCTTCTTATATTCGTATTGTCGGCGCGGAAACACCCCAGATATTCCCCGTTAAGCACCCCTTCACCGTTGGAAAATCTCAAATCATCCAGTCAGGATCCGATGTCACCATTCTTGGCTACGGTCCCATCCTAACGACTGCATTTTCATTGAAGATTGAAGATTGTAAATTGGAGATTATCAACTGTTCTTCCATTAAACCGCTCGACTCTCAAACAATTTTAAAGTCAGTCAAAAAAACCGGTCGCTGTCTCGTTATTGAGGATCATCAAAAAATTGGTGGGCTAGGGGAGGCAGTCGCCAGCCTCCTGCTATCTCACAATATCAAATCTAAATTTACCCACCTTGGAGTTGACAATCAGTTTGGCCAGTCCAGTCGTGATGTTAGCACGCTTTATCATCATTACGGGCTCGATATTAATGCTATAAAATTAGCCATTAAAAAAATCCTATGACACCATTAAAAGAACTATTATTGAACTACAAAAGTATCCATAGTGCTCTACCCTCATTTAATATTGACACCTTTGAAATCTTTCAGGCGGTTGAAGCAGCTGTTCGCGATACCTCACTTCCCTGTTTAGTTCAGCTGTCTGCCGGTGAAGACAAATTCATTCAGGCTGAAAGATTGATGATGCTTGTCCGCAAAGCCAATGCTGACGGAGTTCCAATTTATCTCAATATGGATCACTGTCAAAATCTAGACAGATTACTTGAAACTGTCAAGCTTGGCTTCGATATGGTTCATTTTGATGGCTCTAAGCTTCCTTATTCGGAAAATTTATCCAAATCTATAGACTTTGTAGCGGAGGCCAAAAAAATTAACCCCAATATAATTATCGAAGTTGAATTTAATCATATCAATCTGACTACCGAAGGTGTTGCTCAAGACAATTACACCAAGGTTGATGAAGCGGTTGAGTTTATGACCGCTACCAATGCCGATTTGTTTGCTGTCTCTATCGGGAATTTACACGGAGTCAACAAATCGGCTCCTGAAAAAATTGATTTAGAGCGACTTTCTGAAATTGCCTCAGCCCTACCCACAAAAATGTTTACCCTCCATGGTGGCTCCGGGATACCGCTTGAAGATGTCAAAATGGCCGTCAAATTGGGAATTGTTAAAATCAACATCAACACTGACCTTCGCTTGCAATTCAAACAAAGTCTCACCGCTTCACTAATTTCTCAAAATACCGAAAAAATGTACGACTATTTTATCCCCGTAATTTCAGATGTTCAAAAAGTCGTCATCGAAAAACTTAAAAATTTTCACCACCAATAACTTAATGAACTTTACAAACTTTATCAACTTTATAAACTAACTTATGTTTGACGTTGTTACTTTCGGTGCCGCTACGGTCGATATTTTTATCAAGTCTCCTCAGTTAGTCATCAAAGATGGTCTACTTGGTATACCAACTTCTTCCAAAAACGAGGTTTCTCAAAGTCTATTTTCCAGTGGTGGGGGCGCTACCAATGCTGCCACCACCTTTTCTCGTCTCAAACTAAAGGTTGCTTGTGCATCGCTTATCGGTTCTGATCCACTTTCTCAGATAATTATTAATGATTTAGATTCCGAAAAAATTGATCAGTCGCTTATTATCAAAAACTCCGATAATACTGACTTTTCCGTCATTCTGGTCGACCCTGTTGGTGGTCGGAGTATTTTTACTAATCGTGGCCTCACTAGTCTCGAGGCCAAACATATTAATTGGAGTAAATTAACTTCTGTCAAATGGTTCTACATCACCTCACTTGAAGGCAATATTGATCTTTTAGAACAGCTCATTGGTTTTGCAGTGGAGCACAAAATAAAATTATCTTTCAATCCTGGTCGCCGTGAGCTCAACAACTTACGTCGTTTGATTCCGCTTCTCCAGCATCTTGATTTTTTATTACTCAACAAAACTGAGTCAGAAATACTCACCAGCCTGACAGTTAACCACACTGATTTTTGGGATAAATTAACAAGTTTTGGTCCCCAGATTATTGCTGTTACCAACGGTCGTGATGGTGCCTACATCTCCACTTCTGGCCAAAAATTTTACTCTCCAATTATTAACACCACCCCGGTTGATGAAACTGGGGCAGGGGACGCTTTTGGCTCAGGATTTATCGGTGGACTTGTTTACGGACAAACTCCAGAAAATGCCTTATTTTGGGGTATAAAAAACTCAGCCGCCGCCGTTTCCGCCCTTGGCGCCAAGCCTGGACTGCTTACTTATGATCAAATTGCCTCCTAACTAATATGCTTGAAAAAAGAGATAAACTAAAAAAATCCACCCAACTTCCTCTCGAAGAAAAAGACTCTGGTCCTTCATCTACCGAGTTGCTCCAACGTAAACGTCGCTTAGTCATCATTTTGCTTATTATTACTATTGGTCTTAGCTTATTATTTTGGGCCTACCGAACCCTAAGGTATTTTCAAATACCCAAGTTTAAACTTCCCCAGGTTTCTTCTTCACTCCAAACACTATCTTCAAACAAATCAAACATCTCTGAGATCATTAGCAAAGACTCATCTAGTTGGTCAATTTTCTTTTTACCAAAAAAACTCAAACCTTACACCTACAATATCGACCCAGCTATCAATGATGCTTTTGCTGCCAAGCAAATCGATTTATTAACAAAATTAAAAACACCTCCTACCAACCTTCTGGTTGACGTTTTACCTGAAGGACTAACAGTCAAAGACATATTAACTGAAACTTCAGATCAGATAATCTATCAAGCAATTGTTAATATTCCCAATAATCAAATATATTTTTATATCAAAATTAACGGTCAAAACCTCTCTGAATCCAAAAAAAATATCCCTACCGTGATCGAATCTTACTATTGGTCAGTCATTAAAAATTTGTAGGCGTCGGTACTGGTCTGGTCGGGCATACAATATTTTTGTTGGTGTTGGTCAAAAAATACTCTTCTTTTCCACAAACATTTTCTTTATAAACATCATTAGGAGTCGACCAACTTTCATCAGTTTTTTTATCAATCAGCTGATGCATAATTAAATTCCATATCGGGGTAGCTCCAGATACTCCCGAAGCCACCCAGCTCATTGGAGTAGCGTCATTGTTTCCCACCCAGGTAGCCACCAAATATGTCGGTGTCCAGCCAATACACCAATTATCTTTAAGATTGTTGGTTGTCCCGGTTTTTACAGCTACCGTTTTGTTTCCAATTTTTAATTTGGAGTTTAATCCAAAAATTGGTGCTCTTGCCAAGTCGTCACTTAATGCTTGGTTAATTAAAAATGCTTGTCCAGGATCAATTATTTTTTGACGGGAGACAGCCTTGTTATAAACATCTTCACCCAAATAATTACTAATTTTTTGAATCGGGTCAACCGTCACCTTATCCCCTAGGTTTGCAAATATACTATATGCTTGAGCCAATTCAGTCATTTTTACCTCACCACTTCCCAAGGCTAATGACAGGCCAAAGCGTTTTCTATCACCCCAAGTGGTTATCCCCATATTTTGGCCCAAATCAATTAGGTCTGACACACCGTTTTCAGCCAACAGTTTGACTGAAGGCACGTTTAGTGACGATGCCAATGCTGTTTTAATCGTCACTGACCCCAGGTATCTCCCAGTATAGTTTTTTGGGCTATATGGTTTTTGTCCCGCCACGTAATATGTCACTGGGCTATCATCAATTACCGACGCCAACGTTCTTCCTTTTTGAATTGCTAGTAGATAATTAATCGGTTTAATTGACGATCCAGGTTGCCGCAGTGAAGTGGTTACATTGTATTTACCATCAATGTCTGTTGCCCAATAGTCTTTTGACCCTACCATGGCCAAAATATCGCCATTTTTCACATCGAGTATTAGCGCTGCCCCGTTACCTATTCTCAATCCTGCCACTTTATTTACCTCGTCTTTAACTACCCCCTCTGCCATTTTTTGCACCTTTGAATCAAGAGTTGTTCTGACTGTTAGCCCTAGCCTGCCAACATCTTTAAATCCATATTTGTCCTCCAGGACCTTTTTGATATAAAACACAAAATGAGGCGCTACAATTTTTGGTTTCTCATTTACCGTTACAACCCTGATATTTGCCAGTTTCTTGGCGTCATCACCACTAATATATTTGGCCGCCACCATTTCCTCCAACACATGTTTGCGCCTCAATTGAGCCAACTCCGGATTATCGCCCCATGGATTATACGAACCTGGTGCTGCAGTCAATCCAGCCAAAAACGCCGCCTCGTTCAAATCTATCTGATCCACATTTTTTCCAAAATATCTTCTGGCCGCTTCCTCTACACCATATATATCACCGCCATAGGGAACTTGATTAAAATATCTTTCCAAAATATCTTGCTTTGATAATTTTGTCTCTAGCATTATTGTTACAATCGCTTCTTTTATTTTTCTTTTAAAGCCCTCTTCGTTAGGGAAAAATACATTTTTTACTAATTGTTGAGTAATTGTCGAACCACCTCTAAGTTGCGAATCCCCCCTGTTTTTAAAATCAAAAATTAGCGCATTTAATATTCCCTTGAACGATAATCCATGGTGTTTATAAAAATCTTTATCTTCAATTGCAATTGTTGCGTTAATTAAATTCTGAGGGATTTTATCTATGCCCACCCAACTCCGATTTTCTTTATCATAAAATTTATAAAGTAACGCTCCGTTCTTATCCAAGATCGTAGTTGACAGCTTTGGCGGGCTGTATATTTCATTAACATTAGGTAATTTTGTAGCAATATTTTTATAAAACCACCACAAACCACCGCCAAAAATTAACATTAAAATAATCCCTGTTATTTGTGCCGTCCTTATCCGAGTAAAAAACTTAATCAGTCGGTATACTGGCTTTCCCAAGCCAATTAATAGTTTTACGACTTGTGTCACCAAATTCATCAGTACCTGCTTTTAATTGATGGTTGCCGACTTTTTGTCAGCATCACCTGGTGGTGGGCAATCCAAACAAACCGTAATCCCAGTAGCGTCTGTCACCGCCGGGTGCACTTGCCATTCCACATTTGGTTTGTTATCACCCTCCACCACTATTCTACCAGTGTCTTTGTCAATTAAAATATTTTGATTTATATCTACTCTTTTGGTTGGTAAATATTCCTTTATAAAATATTCATTATGGCTGTCGCAACCCGAATCGGGCGGCAGTTGTCCTGTCAAATTGCACACCGACAAACTTATTACGTCTTGTGGTAACGCTGGTTTTTTAACCTGCTTGTCTCGAAGCAAGTAGGTCATTACTTTGTTCCAAATAGGCGCCGCCCCAGTTGTCCCCGACACCACCCCACTCATTTTTGAATTATCATTATTTCCTACCCACACTGCAGTTACAAAATCGCTAGTATATCCAATTGTCCAATTATCTCTCAAATCATTGGTCGTTCCAGTTTTCACTGATACTTCTGGATGTTTTTTTATGTTTAACAATGATCCTGCCCCAAACACCATGCTTCTTGCACCATCATCACTTAGTATGTTGCCAACTATAAAGCTCGCCTCTTTTGATATTACTCTTTCCCCGGGGATTGATTGGTATTCATCAATCACCTTTCCCTTCCTATCTTCTACTTTAAGTATAGATTCTAGCTTCTGTTTTGTTCCCATATTTGCCAAAACACCGTAGGCTTCAACCATATTTTCCATAGTTACCTCACCCCCTCCCAAGGTTAGTGATAGTCCGTAATCCGAAGCATTATCTAGTGTGGACAAACCCATTGCCGAAGCCGATGCTACAAAAGTCTCCAAACCATTAAGTTTCAACACTTTAACCGCTGGAATATTTAATGAGTTGGCTAGAGAATTTCTTGTAGTTTGAATTCCGTGATATGCCCCACCGTAGTTAGTTGGGCAGTACGGTTTTTGATTTTCCACCTTAAAACAAGTCGGTCGGTCATCGAAAATTGATGCTGCGGTAATTTTTCCTGTCTCAATCGCTACCGCATAATTCAGCGGTTTGATTGACGAGCCTGGCTGACGATTGGCAGTAGTTACATTAAACTTACCATCAATATCATTGGCCCAATAGTCTTTTGATCCTACCATCGATAATATTTGACCTGTCTTTGGTTCAACAATAAGCGCTGCTCCATTGGTGACATTGTATTTTTTCAACTTGCCTGTTTCTGAAGCAATTGCTAGTTCGGCAAATTGTTGCATCTCCGAATCCAAGCTTGTAGTAATTTTTAAACCACCCTCATTTACCAATTTTTCTCCATATTTTTCTACCAACTTCTCTTTTACATAAAATACAAAATGTGGTGCCACAATGTTGTTTTTGCTGACATAATAATTTAACTGTTCCGCCTCTGCTTTATCATGTTCTTCTTTCGAGATGTATCCCAAATCCAGCATTCGTGATAGTACTTGACCTTGTCTCTGTTTGGCCAAATCGGCGTGGTAAAAAGGGTTGTATCTTGTTGGTGATCCCGGCAACCCGGCAATTAATGCAGATTCTGCCAAATCCAAATCGGCAACATTTTTGTTAAATATTCCTCTCGCCGCCGCTCCTACTCCCCAAATCGTTCCCCCATAAGGAGTTTGGTTAAAATACATTTCTAAAATCTCTTTTTTACTGTACATCAGTTCCGTAATAACTGTTAGTACCGCCTCTTTTATTTTTCTAGTCACTGTTCTTTCCTGGGTAAGTAGTCCATTTTTAACCAACTGTTGAGTCAAGGTTGAACCTCCCTGGAGTCTCTTTTCCACAATTGTTCTGTATAACCCCCTCAAAATGCCTCGCCAATCAAAACCGTTATGGTTATAAAAATTAGCATCCTCAATCGAAATTGTTGCCTCGACCAAACTGTCAGGAAGTTTATCAATGCTAGTTTTAATTCTTCGTTTATCACCATAAAATTCAAACAGCAATTTGCCATTACGGTCGTATAGTTGGGATGATTCAGGATATTCGTCTAATACTAATTTCTTCGGGTTAGGAATATCCTTCAGCATAACGGCTAGTACCACTACACCTATCAAAACAACCACACCCACAACTATCAACCAAAGCTTCTGTTTAATCTTTCCACTGCCAACTTTCTTCTTCTTGTTTTTTATTCCAGTCATTAATTTTTTTATTTAGCTCATCAAATTTAACCTGATTTAATTCAAAGTTTTCTTTCTTATCGTTCAATATTTGACTGTAAGCATTTCCAGCCAAAAATAACTGCTTTCGGAACCTTTTGACTTCATCAGGGATTTGACTTACGTCAGATTCCAAACCATGGGCATATTCTAATTTGTCCAGAGCTTCATTACCAGTCTCAATTGCCAACTCACTTTTATCCTTTTTAAAAAGTTCAGTCATCTCGGCAATTTTTTTATCTGCCAGTAGCAATGCAACTTTTGGCTTATTTTGCTTTGACGTCATCAACAACCACATCCAATCACGAACTCTTTTTAGTCCATAAAACGGATTGTCAGGCAACATGTTGACTTCAGGAAATTTATACGATGCCTGCTCAGTAGTGCCATCCTTGTAATTAATTGTCAGCTCCATTGGGTTATTTCTAATCTCGTCCACCGCCATGATCCTCAAAGTTGTTTGTGTAAGTGATACTGCTAAAACTATAAATCCTACAAATATTACCCCAACTTTACCGGCAATCGACCACAAATCAATTTTTAATGGGAAATTCACAATTCTATTATACACCACCGTTACTCGGATGAAAAAACGCTCTTTTGATATCAACCAACCCTCCACCGATCTTTTTTTTCATGTACCACCACTGTGGCCAAAAAACGAGGTGGTTTAATTGTGACAGTAACCAAGAAAATAAATTATCTAAAAAAGTCTTTTCCCCCTCTTTAGTCAAAGAGGGGGTTAGGGGGTGATTTGGATTAAAAATTAGGTTTTTGTAACCATTCGCCACCCACTTCTTCACCCACCTATTTTCCTTCAAAAAACTTTCGTAAATATTATTTTTATTCAACATTGGTTTCATCAAAATTGTGTCCATCGCATTCCGCAAATTTTGCTTGTTTTTAGGCAAACCCAGCACATCCTCTTCCAGCCACAAATTAAAACAAAATTCATTTTTATTTTCAGTCGCACCGTACCTGCGATGGGGGATTCCTTTTGCCCACACCCATATTCGAAGCATTAGTCTAGTTATCCACAAACTATCTTTTTTAGTAATCAACATTAAATCTATGTCACTATTTTTATCTGGATATCCCGCCGCCACCGATCCTGTCACCCCTATAAATAAAATGCTCGGAAACGTTTTTCCAATTTCCTCCGCTAATTTTTTTGCCTTTTTAATTTTGTCCAAATATATATTATTTTTTTTGTGCTTAACTCGTAACTCGTAACTGTTAACTGATAACTTTTTAATATTGAACACTTTTCTCGAAATTAGCCTTTCTTTAACTTCGTCTGCCGTATACGACACACCAAATTGTTCCCCGTACTCTATTGTCTTTTTTACCGCTTCATCTAATTCACTCATTACTCCTATTCTACTTGATATAATCCTATCTAGTGAAAACTCATCGTAATCCCAAAATCTACCGTCTTTTTGAGATGATTCCTGGAGTTTTTGCCTGGGTCACTATCAGTTTCCCTATTTGGGGATCATTTCTCGCTCCCAAGCTTGTAGCTTATTTTGTCATTGCCTTCCTTATTTACTGGTTAATACAATCGTTTAAGTCTGCCACCTTAGCTATCGTCGGTTATTTTAAAATAAGGTCCTCCGAGTCTACCAACTGGCTCAACAAATTTAATCTTGATTTTCGCAGTAGTTGGCTAAAATATCGTGATATAAATCACGTGATAGTCATTTCATCTTACAAAGAGCCTGTCGACGTCATCGAAATGGCCATTGGCAGTCTGTCTCGTCAGGTTGATATTGATCTCAAGAAACTATTTGTGGTTATTGCCCAGGAAGCTCGAGCCGGAGCGGAAAATAATCAAAAAACAATTAATTATTTTACCCAAAAGTACAACCAAACATTTGGAAAATTAATTTTCACCGAACACCCGTCGGATATCCCCGGGGAAACCGTTGGTAAACATAGCAATGAAAGGTTTGCTGCCCAATATTTCAAAAAAAATTTCCTTGATTCTAATGATTGCAGTTTGAAGATTAAAGATTGCACTTTAACTAGTTGTGATGTCGACACTCTTTTTCACCCCAAATACTTTTCTGCCCTCACCTATTCTTTCGCTTCCCACAAGGAACGCTACTACCGTTTCTGGCAGTCGCCAATTTTTTGGCACAACAACATTAACTCAGTCCCGGCACCAATCAGAATTATCGGAACTCTCGGTAATGTTATCCATATTGCCAACATCCAAGAGCCTGACGGTTTATTTTTCAACTATTCCTGCTATTCCGCCTCTTATCAGCTTATAGATTCTGCCGGTTACTGGGATCCAGATATGATTCCCGAAGATTGGCATATTTTCCTTCAAACTTTTTTTGCCTCCGGTGGCAAAAGTACTGTTGAACCAATCTTTTTACCGACCGTTGTTGATGCTCCAGATGGCAAAAATTATTTTGACGCACTCAAAAATCGTTATAATCAATGTGTTCGGCATGCTTGGGGTGCTATTGATATTCCTTATGCAATTGAGCAAGCTCGAATTCACACTGAAATACCTTTTATTACTCGATTTTTACGAATCTTTAAACTTATCGAAACCCATTTTATTTGGTCTAGCAATTGGTTTATTCTTACCCTCGGCACATCTTTACCAGTAGTTCTCAATCCGAAGTTTTTTCAAACCACTGTTGGTTTCAATCTACCTCGTGTTTCCAACGTTATTCTCACTATTTGTCTAATCCCCCTATTTGTACTCATTATCCTCGACTGGAAACTTCGTCCTGTTTCCCAAAAAAAAGGCTTGGGAGTGTTTCTCAAAAACATGCTCCAATGGCCTTTTATGCCAATCGCTACCCTCACCATGTCCGTCCTCCCTGGCCTCCACTCTCACACCCGTCTTCTTTTTGGTAAACGACTTGAATATCAAACCACCCAAAAGAAATCAAAATGACAATATATCAAAGACCAGAAGCATATCGTAAAGAGGCAGAAAAAACCAAGAATTATTTGGATTCTTCATTGTATTGCCCTCAGTAGAAGCCAGAAAATCGGGCAACTTTAGGGAAAATATTTCAATGCAATTCAAAGAAATTTTTCATAGTTTATCCAAACTTCCGTTTGACATTCCTAAAGATACTGGTGGTGTCTCAGAGTCTGTCATTGGCACACCCTCAATTACTGATCAGTCAAAAGTAGACTCTGACCTAGTTTTCTGTAGAGCAAAAGTTCTTCGTCTTAGTTCAGGTGAAGTAAATATAAGCGTTAGCTTGTATGTCAAAAGCGATGAAAAATTGGCGGGTCTAGTAGACGCATTATTAGACCAACCAATATACATAGATGACATAAATAGTCAGACTGAGGTTGAATTACTGCCTTCATTAAAAACAATATTTGAATTACAAAACTGCATTCGAAGAGACATCGAATTGCCTCAAAATCTACAAAAACTAATGGATACCTCACCATCACTATTTAACGAAGTAACTATAAGTCAATTCTATAATTTGGGGCAAGCGACAGACGGCCAACATCAACTTGATCAAGAAAGCAGTTTTATTTTTAGTAATAATCCTATTTCTTCAAATAAATTCATTCAGTAATGCTAAAATATTTTAATGTTTACCTGGGTCAAGAAAAATAAATTCTGGGTATTTTGTGGATTTTTGTTTTTGTTTCTCCGCCTCCCCACACTTTTTGAGCCATATTGGTATGGAGACGAGGGAATTTATTTGGTACTTGGTAACGCTATTCGTCACGGTTGGACTCTTTATAGTCAAATTCACGACAACAAACCCCCAACACTCTATTTACTCGCAGCCATTGGACAAACAGTCTTAGGTTTTCGACTCCTTCTTCTGGTTTGGATGGTCCCCACCCTCTATATTTTTTATCGCCTACTAAAAATCTTTTTTACTGATTACGTGTTACGGATTACGTTTATCTTATTTCTTGTTTTAACTAGTATCCCTCTATTTGAGGGCACTATTGCCAATGCCGAGATTTTTATGCTTTTACCTACCATCTATGGTGTTTATTTAGTTTATCTTTTTACTCAAGAAAAACAAAAAAACCTCAACCATCTAGTTGTTGCTGGGCTTTTGCTTGGTTTTGCTTTTACTATTAAAATTCCGGTTTTTGTTGAATTCGGTTTTTTGTGTTTTTGGATTTTAATTTCCAGTTTTTCACTCAAAAAAATTGGTTCTATTCTTAAGTCTTACATCTTACTTCTTATTTCTTTCTCACTCCCCATCTTGTTTTATGCAGTCTATTATTTAGTCAAAGGTGTCTTTAATGATTTCGTTTTTGCGTCTTTACTCCAAAACTTCGGTTATCTCTCCTCCTGGTCTACCGGTTCCCACTCAGGTGGTGCCACTAGCGGTGGGCTAATCAGTCGTGCCATAATCCTTTTACTCACCTGGTTAGTTATTTATCTATTTGTCTTTTTCAAACAGATTAAATCTTCTTTTGCTTTTGTCCTGTTATGGTTCACCGCCACAGTCTTCGGTGCCCTATTGTCAACCCGTCCTTACCCCCACTACCTCATCCAAATTTTACCACCACTCATTCTTTTAATTGGTTTGATAATTCAAGAAAATACCAGACTAGTCAAGGCTATATCACTTGGATTAATTTTTGGAATTGTGGCTATTTTCTTTAAATACAAATTTTACGTCTACCCCGTCTTTTCTTATTATCAAAATTCTTATTCTTACATCTTACATCTTAAATCTTATTTCGAGTACCAACGTTATTTCAGTCCAGATGTTCCTGCCTTATACCAAACTGCTTCGTATATCAAATCTAACACTTTACCAACCGACAAAATATTTGTCTGGGGTGACCAACCTTTTATTTATGCCCTTTCAAATCGACTTCCAGTCGGTAAATTCACCGTAGCTTATCACGTTATCGACTTTAATCAATATTCTTCGATATACTCAAAATTAATTTCCGAAATGCCAAAATATATTCTCGATTACGATTCGTCGTTTAGACCTTATCCCGATCTTCATAGGTTGCTCAGTCTCTATTATTACCCCGATAATCAAATCGGTAAGGCCGTCATCTATCGACTCCGACCATGAACAAGGTGCTCAAGTCTCTATCTGTACTGGGAAAATTTTGGCAAGAACCTCAAATTACCAAAATTTTTCGTTGGAATTTACTGACAATTATTCTCCAAATAGTAACCCTTCTTTTTAAATATTTTGACTTACCTCCTCAAATTCCACTTTTTTATAGCCAACCTTGGGGTGAATCCCAGCTCGCCTCCAACTCCTTTATAATTTTATTACCTCTTTTTTCATTATTAATCCTTATAATCAACAACTTGACCGCTGCCTTTATTGCCTCTCGTTCAATATTATTTTCTCGAATTCTTACCATCTGTTCGCTAATTTTTTCCCTAATCATTCTCTACTCGATTTTTAACATTGTTTTTCTTGTTTCCTAAATGTTATTTTTATTTTTTATTTCGATATTACTATCGTTTTTTATTTCGTTTGTTGTTACACCTTTCGTCAAACAATTTTTCATCAAACAAAATTGGGTTGAAGACCCAGTTAAAAAAAACCAAAAAGTTCACAACGCAACCGCCTCATCCACGGTACCTCGGGGTGGTGGTGTCCCCATATTTTTGGCAGTTTTTTTTACCATAATCTTACTTTCCGGACGCGATAAGCACACAGTCGGAATATTAGCCGCCTCAGTACTCACCTTAGTAGTTGGCCTTATTGATGATATTTTTGATATTAGCCCAAAATTTCGCTTGTTCACCAATGTCCTGGTTGCTTTAATTATTGTCGCTTCTGGAATTGGAATTGCCTATATTAGCAATCCTCTTGGTGGTGTTATTGACCTGTCATCTTTCCAGCTAAATTTCAATTTTTTAGGGCAACACTCCATCTGGATAATATCCGACTTGTTGGCTCTGTTTTGGATAGTCGGCTTTATGAATGTGGTTGGTTGGTCTGCTGGAGTTGAGGGTCAGTTGCCGGGTTTTGTCGCCATCAGTTCAATTTTTATTGGCTTGGTTGGCTTGCGTTTTTCCCAAGATTCCAACCAGCTCTCGGTTATTATTTTGGCCGGCGCTCTCGCCGGATCTTTTTTAGGTTTCTTGCCTTACAACTTTTTTCCCCAACAAATAATGCCGGGATATAGTGGTAAAAGTCTTGCTGGTTTATTATTGGCAGTTTTAGGAATTCTCTCTGGTGCCAAGTTGGCCACAATTATTTTACTTTTAGGTATCCCGATAATTGATGCCTTTTTTGTAATCATCAAGCGAATATTAAGCCGTCGCTCCCCGCTTGTTGGTGGCCCCGACCATCTTCACCATTATTTACTAAAAATTGGCTGGACAAAACCCCAAATATCTATCTTGTATATGTTTTTTAGTTTAGTTCTCGGCACCCTGTCACTTTTTTTGAATAGTAATCAAAAGTTCTATACATTTATTGGACTTTTTGTCTTATTCCTAGCTTTTAGTCTCAAAGTTTCTCGGCATATTTAGCTGATATCCAACCTATTTTTCCCGGTTCTGCCTCAATTTTAATCCAATCTTCATTCATGTCTAGCATTACAAATTTCTTTCCAGTAGTTACCTTGGTAATTTCTATTGCATCAGCAGAATTGCTCGCCCTAACTCTTAACCAGCCGGTACCCGTCTCTTTTATAATTATTTGTGTTTGTTCTTGGCTAGTTAAATAATCGGTCGGTGTTGGTGCTGTAACCACTGGAGCTAGCTCTTCCAAAGCTAGGTCTGACTCAACTACTAACTGGTAACCGTTTATCGCTCGGACGAACACATCGATCGTCTTGTTTCCCGGATATGAAATTGTCACTTGTTTGTCTCCTTCTCCAATATCATCTAGTCTTAATGGGCTAAAACCTTTGATTTCTCCGTCAATGGCAATCGACGCTCTATCTGGCCTACTAGTTATCAATATTCCTGACTTCTCTTTTTCACCTGTTGGTTCAAGATACAGTAAATATCCGCCATTTTTACCTTCGACACCCGACAATTCCCGGTTAACCACAGTATTGGCCCCATTTTCTAGATGTACTTTTTTTGTAAAAGTACCCCCATTATCAGCCACCAGCTTTACCTCTATATCACCCGGTTTCAAGGTATTATTTTTGTATGGCGACATTCCAGCTTCCTTACCATCCAAGAATACTTTGGTGGCAGGATAGGTAATAATCTCTATCGCCGATTTTTGATTTCCCAAACTGCAACCTGATAATAATATACTAATCGCCAATACCAATAAGATTCCTTTACGCATTACATCAAGTATACTAAATCAAATGCACCATTGGCCAATTTTCCTTATTATTCTTTGTTTTCTTGTCTTTCTGCCTTATTCTTATTTCTTAAATCTTAAATCAAACATCTTATCTCCAATTGTTTATCAGAATTCCACCCCCACACTCCTGCCTACTCCCACATTACCATTGCCGGTAACGGTGGGCTTTGTCGGCGACCTCGGCCTTGGTCGTCATATTACCTCAACTGCTCGTACCAAAAAAGATTTTTCTTGGAGTTTTCAAGGAATATCTTCCTGGTTAGTGCAAAACGATTTTACAGTCGCCAATCTCGAAAGTCCCATAATTAAAAATTGCCCAAAAGGGGAGACTGGTACCTTTACCTTTTGTGGTGATCCACAATTTTTACCCTACCTTCAGTCAAATAAATTTATCCTAAATCTGAACAATAATCATATATTAAATTATAGTCTCGATGGTCTAAATCAAACCAGACAATTTTTACCCGACACCAATTTTTATGACAATTTTTTAATCAAAAAAGTAAACGGAATTTCTTTTGGATTTTTAGGTTACGATTTTATTACTTATCCTAAAACAGACACAGCTGAAATTTTAAATAAAATAAAATCTGTTAGAAGCAATGTTGATTATCTAATAATTTCTATTCACTGGGGCAATGAGTATCTACCCCAAGCTGAAAAGTGGCGGGTGGAACTGGCTCATCAAATGATCGATGCTGGTGCCGACATTATCCACGGCCATCACCCGCATGTCTGGCAAGGAGTCGAGACCTACAAAGATAAGCTAATTTTTTATTCATTTGGTAATTTTATATTTGACCAAAGTTGGTCCTACGAAACCTCCCATTCCCAAATCGCTCAGGTCACTTTTCAAACAAGTGAGCCACTTACCTATAAATTATTTCCTATCGAAATCAAGTTCAACTCCCAGCCTTGGCTAATGCCCTAAGCACTTCCTCTGGTGTCTCAACTGTCTCCACTACTCGTTTTTCTTTTGACTCAAAGTTCATATTTTTTACTATTACATCCACAATTTCTTTCCAATCTTTTCCCACAAAAATCACTGGTTCGTGATGGCCATAATCAAATTTGGCCTGTTCCCATACAGCACTCATTTCTGCCAGGGTTCCTGTTCCACCTTTAAAAATCACAAATGCATCCGCTACTTCAATTAATTTTGCCGTTCGTCTCGTGATATTGCTTGTTTCGATTACCTTAGTAGCCATATCCAAATTTTCTGCTTCAGTACCCTCATAATTCCCTGGCACTTTATCAGGATCAATTATTACCACTTCAACCTCACCTCCACCCAATCTGGCCCCCTCAGTTGCAGCCATCATAATTCCCGGTCCACCACCATCAACTATGGTATAACCACTTTCTGCCAATAATTTTGCGGTCTCTACCGCCAATTTATAAGTTTTATCTGTCGATTTCAGGTCAGCATCCCCAAAAAAAGCTACTCGTTTAATTTGTTTACTTGTTTTTTGTGGCATCAATTAATTTCCAATAATTAACTTCCGAATATACTATATCAGCTCCGGCTTCCTCTATCTTCTCAATATTTTCCAAATCCGCCCCACCATCAATACCCACCACATATCCTTGGTCTTTTACTTTTTTTATTTTATCCAACACTCGCGTATCAAACGGAAAATAACCAAATCCCGCCGGCCTGGCCATCAGTAAAATTATGTCCCAGTCACCGGTAATTTTGTCTATTGGTGTCTCAATATCAAAAGCCAGCCCGGCTTCTGGAGTTTCTTTTTTAACTTTTTCCAAGAATTCTTCACGGTCTCTCATTATTTCCACTTGGCCAATAATTCTTGTCGCTCCTACTTTTTTACATTTTTCCACCCAATTTATTGGCTCTTTTACCATCAAATGAATATCCCACAACAAATTATCAGTATTAAAATCAAACTTTCTTAGCAGTTCTAGTTCAAATGTTTTTCCCTCTTTAAACACCCCATCACCTACATCTACCTGGATCCATCGTGACGTCTCTTGCAATCGACGAGTCCAATCCTCCGCCTCACGATAATCTTTTTTTAGTCCAGTTGTTGGAATAATCAACATTTTTTATTGAGTTAAATTTATTATTAAATAATTTAATCATTAGAAATTGATTAAAAATTTTAAATTTTAAATTAAAAATTTATTTCGAAATATATATTCCCATCTCTACCAATCGGCAGGAATAGCCATATTCATTATCGTACCATGCCCCAATCGATACCATGTCATCAGCAACCACCTTGGTCATTCGACTATCAATAATGCACGATCCGTTATTTCCAATAATATCTGATGATACCAATGGATCATAAGACACTTTTAATTTTCCCACCAAATGTGGCATTACTGAAGCTTCTTCAAAAACTGCATTTATTTCTTCGACTGTTGTTTTTCTGACTAGCTTAAAAGTGATATCTGAATAACTGCCACACACCACTGGTACCCTAATTGCTGTACCAGCAAATCTCCCCTTAGCCTCTGGATAACAGGCAATTACCGCCTCTGCTGCTCCAGTAGCTGTCGGTACTATATTTATTGCCGCCGCTCTGGCACGTCGTGGGTCTTTCCCAGATCCGTCCACTATATTTTGATTGGTTGTGTACGCATGAATTGTCGTCAACACTCCTTCTTGAAAACCGATCTTCTCATCAATCAGTTTTACAATTGGTGCTGTGCAGTTTGTCGTGCAGGAACCGTTAGAAATCAACTGTTCTCCTTTATAACTTTCTTCGTTAACTCCGAGCACAAAAGTAGGTATCGTTTTATCCTTTGCTGGTGCCGAAATTACTACTTTCTTGGCTCCCGCCTTTATGTGCCCCAGGGCCTTGTTGTCGGTAAAGGCTCCAGTACATTCCAGTACAACATCCACTCCATAATTCTTCCAACCTATTTTGGTCACATCTGGTTCTCCCAAAAAGGGGATTGATAAGTTGCCTACAACTAATCTGCCTATCTCTCCACCCTTTTGCGGTTCAGCAAAATCTACTTTGTAGGGCATCCTACCGTAAACCGAGTCGTATTTAAATTGCATCGCAAATGATTCAATTGGTAAATCACCCCTAGTATTTATTGCCACCACCTCCACATCATACTTTTCCAAAAGAATTGCTCGAAGTACCACACTCCCAATTCTCCCAAAACCATTAATCCCCACCTTTATTTTTTTATTTTCCATATTTAATGATACAACAATCAGTTTGTCTATTTCACAACTTCGTCTAACCAGTTTCCAAAGTCATTATTTATTTTTTCAACTCCGAGCTGTCCAATAAAATTATCATAATCAATATTTTCCTTAATTACTTTTCTAACTTCATCATATTTTTCTTCTTTTGTTTTAATAATCAGCACAACTTCTGGTTCTTCGGTTATTTGATCTTGATAGTTATAGATACAAGTTATTGGGAAAAAATTAACACAATTAGTCAACTTCAACTCTAGCAGTTTGTTACCTATCTTTCGGGCTTCGTCACTATTATTTAGTGTCACATAAATTATTTTCATAGTTATTAATTCGTAATTAGTAATTATTAATTAATTTTCACTCCCACGCTGGTAATGTTCCTTTAGTCAGCAATTCCAACATCACCCCACCTCCCGATGCCACTAAATCAATTTTATCCTCTAATCCTAAATCCTTAATTGACGCCCCAGTATCACCGCCGGCAATTATTTTATATGCGTTACTTTCTGCCACTGCTCTGGCAATTTCTTCAGTTCCTCTTTTACATCCCTCTTTTTCAAACCAACCCATCGCCCCCGCCCACACAATCATTTTTGACTCTCCAATTATTTTTTTAAAACTACTTACATCCTCCTCGCTCAAGTCAAATGTATCCTCCCTCAATTTTGCAATTTTAATTTTTTCATTAGTAATTAGTAATTGGTCATTAGTAATTAATAAAGGCAATTTACCACCAATAAGTACATTGTCAGCGATATTTAGAATATCAGTAAGATGGTCCAGCTTGTCTGCCTTCGCCCCGCCCAATACAACTGTTAAAGGGCTTTGAGTATTATCAATCACTTTTAATATTTTATTGACCTCATCAATAAATGCTAAGCCATAAAAACCTGGCAATTCCTTGAATAACATGTTTGATCTTTCCTTCCGATGAGATACCGCCAAAGCATCATTGACAAAAAATTGACATATTTCTGTTAGATGTTCTAAAAAATCTGGATCATTATTTTCTTCACCTTTCCAGAATCTCAAATTTTCCAAAAAAACTATTTGATTCTTGGCCAAAGCTGTATCTAATTTTTCAAAATTTCCTACATCCTCAACAAAAACACTTTCAGTTAGGTTTTCTCCGTTCGGTTCAAGCATGGACATTAATTCCAAATACACTGGCTTCAAAGATAGTTTGGGATCATGACCATCGGGACGTCCCAATTTTCCTATAATAGCTATTTGGCAATTTTTTTCCAGCAAAAGTTTTATCGTTGGTATCGATTTACTCAACCTAGAATCATCCATAACCACCCCATCATTCATTGGTACATCTAAATCAAGTTTTAATATTACCTTTGTTTCAGGTAATACCTCATTTACTGATCTCAGTTTCATACTCTTTAATTTTATTAATCCTCCTGATATATCTTTCTTCTGATGAAAACAATGTCTCCAAAAAAATTTCCACAATTCTTATATTGTCTTCCACCGACACCGCATCCGCCGATAAACACAATAAATTCACATCGTCATCATTTCTGGCCGCCTTTGCTTGTTTCTCCGAAGTGCATAGCCCGGCTCGCACTCCTCTAACTTTATTTGCAGCAATCGAGGCTCCTGCCCCTGATCCGCAAATTACAACACCTTTCCCATTATCTCCAACTACTTTTTCACCCACCATTATTGCAATATCTGTATAATCATCTTCTTTGTCGTACTCATTCGCCCCCAAATCCCGGCTCTCATAATGGTTTTCCATCAACCACTTTTTTATTTCTTCTTTAAGCCTAAAACCACGATGGTCGGCACCAATATAAATCATCAACTATAATTATATACCCATGCCCCAAATCACCCTCAATGGTATTAGTTTTGACTACACTCTTACTCGCAAAAAAATTAGAAGTCTTAGTTTGCGAATTCTCAGTCGCGATAAATTTTCTGTTTCTACCCCCTGGTTGACCCCGCAGTTTGTCGTCAACGACTTTATCAAAACTCACGCCGATTGGATTATCACTAATTCTCAAAAATTCACCTCAAAAATTCCCCTAAAGAGTCTTAAATCTCTTCAAATACTCGATAAATCATACGAATTAGTAATCACAAATTCAAGGAGCGATTCGGTAGTAATTTTCGAAGATGAACAAAAAATCTATGCAAATACAACCTCTGAAACTGAGCCTCACCTCCAAAGTCTGTTTGACAAAAAATTCCGCCCACTTGCCCTCAAATTAATTCGTGAAGAGTTGTCAGAATTAAAAAGTAAACACGACTTTAACTATGGCACTGTCACCGTCAAAAACACTTCCTCTCGTTATGGTTCTTGCTCTTCTACCAACAATCTCAACTTTAATTGGCAAATAATTTTCCTTCCCCGACCGATTTTTCGCCACATCCTCCTCCACGAATTAACGCATACTATCCACCATAATCACTCCTACAAATTTTGGCTTCAGTTATCAAAATATGACCCCGACTTTGTCGCCCATCGTCAATATTTAAAAACTCAAGCCCAGAAACATTTTCTTATCTAACCAGCTTTATTACTGTGGCCACCGCACTACCTCTTCTGCCTATATTTACATTAAACTTCAGTCTCGAATCGGGTCTTCTCGTTAGTGTTTCAGATATTCCGGTTTTTAGTGGTATCGCATCATCCATGTCTACATCAACTGTTTGTCTTAGTAAATCCAAAACAGTTTGAGTATCCAACCCGTGTCCAGATTCTATTGTTAATGTCCCCTTTTGCACATTAACACTATCACCCAAATTCAAAAGTACAAATTCTACCTGCATTGTGGTGTTATACCATTCCTATAGTCTAATCTCAATCCTAAAGAAACTTGTTTATCTAGCAATCTTATAATTTCCCATTTCTGGAATCACAAATCTAACTCCGCCTTTCGGGTCATTCACGTCTCCATCGTAACGGGGGATTACATGCCAATGTAAATGATCAGTGGTTCTCCCTGCCGCTCGTCCATCATTAACCCCATGGTTGTACCCATCAGGTTTAGTGTTAATTCTTGGGTGGTTACATGACTTTTTTAAAAACCACTCAATATTGTCATACATTTTTCCATCTAGCATTTCTTGATAAAGCTTTTTTAAATCAGTTTTTTCAATAATTTTTATCGTCTCAACAATTTCTACATACAATTTATTCCACGTTTCTTGGTCCAATTCCAAGATACTAACAATATGCTTTTTGGGTGCAATCAACGCATGCCCAGGTGACACTGGCGCATCATCAAATAAGCAATAAAAGTCCCCCGATTCCCTAAAGATCCTATCTTTGTAACTTTCTCTATCACAAAAACACCAAGCTTTGTCTGTCATTTATTATTAATTCTTAATTATTAATTATAAATTTATCTCAATCCCCACTGGGCAGTGGTCAGAGCCCATTACGTCAGTTAAGATAAAGGCCTCTTTAACTTTTGACAATATTGCTTTGTCCACATAAAAATAATCAATTCTCCACCCCACATTTCGGTCTCGGGCTCTGGTAATTTGATCCCACCATGAATATGTCACAGTATCAGGATGAAGGTGTCGAAAGGTATCAATCCAGCCTGAGTCTTCCCACATCGTCAGTATCTCCCTTTCCTCCGGCAAAAATCCCGACACTTTCGAATTCTCCTTAGGTCTAGCCAGATCAATTTCTTCATGAGCCGTGTTTACATCGCCACAAAAAATCACTTTTTCCCCATTTTCGCGCAGTTTATTAATGTACTCCAAAAAATGTTTGTAAAAATTTAGTTTAAAAATTAATCTGCCTCGATCCCTTTTACCGTTGGGAAAATAAACGTTTAGTAGGGTAAATTCATCATACTTAGTGATTATCACCCTGCCTTCATTATCCCAATCATTATCTTGGTCTCCCAAAATAATCGCCTTTGGCTCCATTTTTGAATACGTACCAACCCCCGAATACCCCGCCTTATCTGCTGAATTAAGGTAAAAGTTGTATCCTTTTGGCGCTCCTTCTGGTATCTGTTCAATTTTTGCCTTAACCTCCTGCAAACAATAAATGTCCGCCTTGTCCTGCGCCATAAAATCAAACAATCCTTTTTTAATGCATGCCCTCATCCCCGCCACGTTCCAGGAAATTATTCTTGTCATACTATTATTTTAACAGTTGTTTATCTGTTTTCCTGACTAAAGCCAGATAATTTGCTATAATCGAAACGACAAACCATCGGGAGCCGGACGGTTAGGCAACAGTCTGTAAAACTGTCTAAAGTAGGTTCAACTCCTACCCGATGGACCAAGTGCGAATAAACGCGATTTGACTAGTGTATTGAATGGTTCTTTTAGCGTAAAGTTAGTTACTTTCTCTTCGTCAACTTCGAGGTTCAAGAACATAGATCGACAAATTAGATCTTTCTCAACTCCGTTTGCAGATTTTATGATTTTTACCGCGTTATTGCATAGGTTCAAGAAACTATCTAGCGACATTATTTGATCATTTGGATTTTGTTTATCCTTTTTGAGGTTTGTCCGCTCTGTCTCTAGGCTGTCAATCTTTGATTCAATCGATTTTAGTTTTTGATTTACCCTTTCTTCTGAGCTTGAACCAACCGACAATTTTCCCAAAGATATAATGTAATTATCTTGTTCTTGTCCTAATTGAATGAGCTCACCGTTTATAGAATTTAACCTTCGATCATAAGCTAAGTTACTTTCTTGAACAATCGATTTGCTCGACTGCATATATTCTTCATAGTCCTTTCGGCCAAACTTTATATTGTCTTCAAAAAACTTATAAATAAAATCAAAGACAAATTTACCTCTTATTGATCGCTTCTTTCTTTCACAGTATTGGTTGTCACATCGATAATATAAATATCGCTTCTTTAGATGACCTGTAGATGGAGCTACAACACAATTATGGTGACAGTATGAGCATTTAACCAATCCTTTTAATGGAAAGAATGTAGTTCTTCTTATGTTGAACGGGGCTAATCTACCTCGTGATAATTTTTGGACGCAATAAAATTCTTCTTCGGTTGTTGCCTGAACAAAGTCAAATTTATCTCTAAGATCAACCGTATCTGCACCTTCAACAAGCATTCCGTAGTAAAAAGTATCTTTGAAAAGACGACTTAAAATTTTAATATCCATTTTTACTTTTCCACCCGATACTTTAATGGTTCTTTCGTATCCGCTGTCGTTTAGATATTTTGAAATCTTTGCTAATGGTTCACCTTTGGCTCTCATTGACCACGCATTTTTTATTAAAATAAAGTTATCTCCATCAGGTCTTTGAAAACCATTCTCGTCTCTAACATAGCCGTGTTTAACCACTGATGATTTTCCTTCTGCTCGTGTTTTAGTCACCCCTCTCATAATTTTTTGAGAGAGATCATCTGAGTATTGTTTTGAAAGCACAAAAGACATCCCCAACATCATTTTTCCGTTCGCATCGGGACTAAACGCCATCGATGCAAATTTAAGATCTTTGATTACGCCTTGATCTAGCAAATCAATCAATTCTCCCGCTTCTAACATATTTCTTGCCAATCTATCAGGTGACCACGAAAGAATTGCGTCGTATCTACCCAGCTTTATATCGTTGACCATTTTTCGATACAAAGGCCTTCTGTTTGGTAACTTTGCTGATTTACTCTCTTTCAAATATGGTCCAATTACTTTCAATCCTAAGCGATTAGATATCTCCTCACAGTCGACAACCTGATCAGGGATTGATCTAACCTGCTTCTTTTGATCGTCAGTCGATTTGCGAGCGTATAGAACATATCTGAGCTTTTTATAATCGACGGGTGCATCCATAGCCGATTATATAACTTATATACCAAACGGTGTTTTACTAGCCTCGTCGAATGTCGGAACTTTCATATTTTTATCCATTGTTACAAAATACTCATTTAATTTGTCGCCAATTTCTTTTGATGCCAAAGCTCTTTCTTCGTCTTTGTCTTTTTTGTAATCGGCATATCTATTTGCCATATTCATCACCAAAAGATTTACATAAAATGAAAGTTTTTGTGGCACGAAAAAATATTGGAAAATAGTTCTTAATAAAACTATATCTAAAATCAACCCTAAGATTCCCCAATACCATCTGACCAAAGATCCCACAATCAATACTGCGACTAGCAAAATATTATTCAAATCATTCATCTTGTTCTGATGCTCAGGTGTTATTGCGTCTTGATAACCATTTGGCATTACATCAGCCAACATTGGATCGGCTATTTTTTTACCGACATATAAAGTTGTGGCTTGCATCATTCCCGTATATGCAAAAACCGCAGATGAAATTATAAGTATGATGATAAAAATTATTGCCATATTTACACATTATATCTCTTGTTATATAAACTTGTTGCGATATTTTTATAGTCGACTATAAATATTTTCCCGTCCAAGATCTTTTACAGTCTTTAATATTATTTATGGTCCCTTGAGCCACAATTTCTCCACCCTTGTCACCGCCTTCTGGTCCCATATCAATAATCCAATCTGCCTGTCTAATTACTTCTAAGTTATGTTCAATAACAAAAACGGTGTTGCCATTATCTACTAATTTATTGAGCAATGCCATTAATTTTTCAACATCAGCAAAGTGGAGCCCTGATGTTGGCTCATCTAAAATATAAAATTCGCCTTTATTTTGAAGCCGACTAGCCAACTTCAACCTTTGACCTTCACCACCAGATAATGTGTCTAAAGTTTGACCAAGCTCGACATAATCAAGGCCAACATCCAAAAGCATTCTTAAACCATTTTTAATATTATCTTGATCAAAAAAGTCAATTGCCTCAACCGCCGTCATTTCTAATATTTCACTAATATCTTTGCCACTATATTTATAATCTAAAACCTCAGGCTTATATCTTTTTCCCCCACACTTATCACATTTAGTTCTAACGTTACCCAAAAAATTCATATCCATATCTATAAATCCCAACCCTTCACATTCAATACAATAACCTTGCTTACTGTTGTAGCTAAATAATGATGCGGATACCTTATTTTGTCTGGCAAACAATTCTCTAATTTCATCAAACACCCCGACATAAGTAGCAATTGAGCCTCGCCTATTATTTCCTATCGCTCCTTGACCAATCAAGACTACCTTATCACTGTGTTGCGACATTATTTCATCAACTAATGAACTCTTGCCTGCACCTGAGACGCCAGTTAGAGCTACTAATTGACCTGTAGGTATGTCTACACTTACGTCCTTCAAATTATTCCTACTAGCTGAAACAATTTTAAGAGTTCCTGTTGGCTTTCTACTACTATTGCTAATAACTTTGTTTGATCTATTCAAATATTTTGCAGTTAGTGTGTTGGACTTTAATAAATCATCCTTGCTCCCGCTAAAGACTATCTCTCCACCTTTTTTACCTCCACCTTGACCAACTTCAACTATGTAGTCTGCTGATCTAATAACACTTTCGTCGTGCTCAACAACTAACACACTATTTCCGCCGTCTCGTAGTCTCTCTAAATTTTTAACGACTAATTCCAAGTCTCTCGGATGTAGGCCTGATGTTGGTTCGTCCATTACATAAATCGTCTCAATTAAATCACAACCTAACTGTCGGGCTAATTTAACACGTTGTGCCTCACCACCAGACAAAGTGTTGGTAGAACGGTTGAGTGACAAATACCCAACACCAGCATCGACTAAAAACTTTAATTGTTCCAATATTCGAGGCTTAATTACAGTCGCATTTTTATGTTCAATACTTTTTATAAAATCATATGCTTCACTTATTGGCATATTTGCCACCTGCCCAATGTTCTTTCCATTTAATGTCACCCCTAGTGACTCTTTTTTTAACTTCCATCCGTGACATTCTGGACAATCAATATAATTAAAATACTTTAATTCATCCTCATTTACACCTCGACTCACACTCGAACCGCGACTATTTAGATGTGTCACAATTCCCTGATACATAGGCATTACTACGCCATCATCATTGTTGTGAGCCCGTTGCTTTGGTGCATACATTAACTTATTAAATTCATCACTCGTAAAGTCTTTAACTTTTTTATCCATATCAAAAAACTCAGTCGATCTAATTATTTTCCAATACATCGACTTTACTCGCCAATTGCTATACAAAATCGCACCCTCATTTAAGCTTTTATTGACATCAATTAGCTTCGTCACATCAATATCCATTGCTCGACCAACTCCTTTACAGCGCGGACACGCTCCTAGCGGATGATTGAAGGAGAAGTAAGACGAGTCAAAGGTAGGCCATCCTGAGCGAGAATACAAAAGTCTAAGGTAGGTATAGGTTTCTGTCACTGTGCCGACTGTTGATCGTGGACTAGGGTGTAGTCTATCCTGACTAATAATCACCGTTGAAGATATCCCCTTAA
Source organism: Candidatus Shapirobacteria bacterium (assembly GCA_018062705.1). Taxonomy (GTDB): domain Bacteria; phylum Patescibacteriota; class Microgenomatia; order UBA12405; family UBA12405; genus JAGORQ01. Next base: position 27,643 of record JAGORQ010000004.1, on the reverse strand, counting down.
TTTCTTCCACATCAGGACGGTTGTTCTTGGCCAAATATCGTCGTGCCAGACTGCTCAAGCTCTCAAAATATTGACGCTGTCCTTCTTTAGCTATGATGTCAAACGCTATTGTGGACTTGCCTGAACCAGACACACCAACAAAACATACAATTTTATTGCGTGGTATGGTTAGATCTATATTTTTTAAGTTGTTCTCTTTGGCTCCTTTTATTATTATTTGGTTCATAGGGAGTTGACAAATATATTTAATATAGGCTATAATAACCTATTACGTTACGTTATAGTCAATAAGATGAATAATTTAATAACAGCAGGCGAATTAGCTAAGTTAGCAGGGACCACTAAAAGGACAATCCTCTGGTATGACAAGCTTGGCATTATTAAGCCTGCAGAGACATCACCAGAGGGCTATAGATACTATTTAGAGACACAGGTGTTGGAATACCAAATGATCCTTTTGTTGACCACCTTAGGCGTTACATTAAAAGAAATCAAAGATAAAAATGACTTACAAACACTCTTTAATGAGAAGAAAGCATCTATTAAGAGTCAAATAGACAGTCTGAAATTTGGATTAGATAACCTAGAAAAGTTTATGTCGAATTTGGACAACAATAAAACTTTAATTAAGCCCGAAATTAAGACTCTAAAACCTTTCGAGATTTATTATATTGAGAAGGTTGGAGCATATGTGGATATTGGTAAATACTGTCAAGAATTGGCGAGTATGTTTACTAAAAAAGGAAACAACTTTGTAACCTTGGCAATTTTTGAGAACCCAACTTATCAACCGAAAAAGTCATTAATAAAAGTATCAGTGTTGGCTAATAAGGGAATGGTAATTAATCCCAAATATATAGATATCGTCAAAAAGGAAATATTTGATGCTGGCAAAGTTATCACTTACACCCACAATGGAGCGGGAGAATTATTGTCGTTATTTTGGAAAGAGCTGGAAAAATATTGTCGGTTAATAAATATTGATGTTCGTAATGATGTCCCTGATTTTGAGATATATCGAAAAGTAAATATAGACCCAAGAAAACAATTCTTTGAGATATATTTGCCAATTAAATAGTTTATCTATTACCTCCGCTCAATCTCGTCATCAAGTTTCTGAGATTATCCACTTGCTCCTGCATTTGCATATTTACGTTATCGTTCGTTTTAATTGCTATATCTCCAAATTCTTCGCGATTTATTTTGTGATTTAGAGCAAACCACTGGACCAACCTAAGATCGTCACGATCGATTTGTTTATGTTTGTTTTGGTCATTTCGAATGCGTTCAATTTCACTAAAAAATATATCCGATGTGATTACTGATAGATAGTTTTTTGCAGTATCGATTCTTTCCGCAAAGTCAGCATTCTCGTTATACAAATCATAGACCGTCGACTTTGGGACATTGGCCACTAAACAGGCTTTATTCAAACTAAGACCTGTCTTGATATATGGCTCCAATTTGCGGAAAATGATGTCGATCTCGTTTTGTGATATTGTCGGTTTTCCTACCATATTTGAGATAAAATTGCGTATGGACTTGCCCTTATTTAATTATACCGATCAATTACTAAACATTATTGGCATCACAAAGAATGAAGTTGAGGAAAAACTAAATGCCATATCAGGAAAACATTTTATAACGAATCCTATTCTTGCAACCTTGGCTAGAACTTTTTTTGGCAATAAATATGATATGTTGATAATATCGGTGGCAGATAATGATCTACTGCTCACTCGGCTTACTGGGCACATATTAGGTTCTATAAGGCAAATCATTGAGGATAATCAAAACTACAAACTTGAGCTTAAAAGAAAGTTCTTGAGTCATAGTGAAGGACCGTTTTTCTCCGTATATAATGAATTGTTTGTCTGCGGTTACCTTGAACATCTCGGATACTCAACTAGACTTTCGTCATCTAAAGATTCGGGAAAACCAGATATATTTATTTCGGGAGAAAATGGCTTTTCAAGTGATGTCAAAACATTTCCCGATATGGAATTTTGGTTACTTGATCAAATAGATATTCTGTTTCCTGAAATTATTGACCTTATCAATAAAAGTAAGAATTTTTATGTGATGATTTTTGTTACTAATACCAAAAACTTCAAAAAAGAATTTCCAAAGTTGATGGTAAATTTATTGAGCACGGGAAAAGCCCAAAATGGTTTATCTTGTATGATCGTGAATATGCCGAACTATCAAGGGAGGCAAGTTTATTCCATTAGTAACAATGCAAACAATGTAACTTTTCGATTTGTTCCTAATTTTTCATATGACGAAAAAAGTTTTAGTGACTTGACGGATAAAGCTACAAAACAGCAACAGTCAATGAGTAGTGAGGGCATCACTTGGATTATGTTTCCACATCCAAAACCAAATAATATAGAAAGAAGACTGGTGTGGGAGGTCTCAGGTTTACCAAAGAGAATGCAAGACCGAGGGGTTGGATTAGTGTTGTATGAAATGTTTGCGGAAGTAGATCAGTCAAATGCTTCAAGAGTAAATTTGCATTCGGGAGCTGACTTTTTACTAAAAGACAAGTTTTCCCAAAAAATAAATAGACTTAGTTTTGACGAATTTATTTCTAGCTTATTATCTATACCTACGATAATCATTAGATAGTTCAAGGGGATTACTTCTTGATGATATTGTCTTGATTCAATTCAATTCTGCCCCCGCGATTATCATCAATTGATGTCTCATTTAGCTTTGAATCAGCGGAATTTGTATTAACTTTGCTCATATTACTAAAAAAGCCAGTGAAGTTATTTGATGAATCAGGACCAAGCAATCTTATTCTAGGTTTAAGATCGGCTTTGTTTGTTTTTTGTAATTTATCGTTAGTATTCGTAGTCATACCTAGTGTAATTATACTGCGGTAACAGGAAGTTTTTATCGCCCGATAGCATTTTGTCGGTATCTCCATACCAGATATTTTCAACTGTCGATATTTGGTGTATAAGATTAGTTATTAAAAGTTCAAGGTTATTCGCTCCCGCTGGACCAAATGGGATCACAAAAACATTTGTATTCCTTAGACACTCTTTTTCGCATGGCCTACGACCTCAAAAAACAAGGTCGACGAATCGGCATTACTCATGGTGCTTTCGACTTATTTCATGTTTCTCACCTCGACTTACTTCAGAAATCTTCCAAGCTATGCGACTTTTTAATAGTCGGCGTCGATTGCAATCGTAATATTTCTCAATACAAATCCAACCACCGGCCTATTATTAAGCAGTCTGATCGTCTTAAAATAGTTAACGAACTTTCCTGTGTTGATGCTGTTTTTATAAATAACTTGCAACTAAAACCATCAGCTTTTACCAAGCTTTATCGTGAGCTAAAAATCGACGTCGTCACCATTGGTCAACATTTTGGTTTCGAATCGGTGGTTTACGAACAAGCATCTCGAGCAGACGCACAATTAATCAAAATAAATACTCGTCAATACCCAACCACCACTTCAATAATCAATAAAATTGTTAATGTTTATTCTGGTGAGGTGTAGGTTCGTTATACTCTATTCCGTCTAATTATTTGACCAAAAACCACTTGACAATCATATTCATAGAGTTAGTATTAATTATCTCTAAATACATTGTTAAAGTAATACCACTCTGTATTGTTTTTCTTTTAATCGGTTTGTTTATCGGATATTCCTACCCCAAAAACAAAAAATCAAATCCACCACAGCCATTTTTTGCTTATAAAGTAGTTTCAGACTACTATTTAGGTCGCGAGGGCGATACTCCATTTTTCCGAATTCATACCAGTTCATCAAAAGATAACGAAAGCGCTGGTGAAGGTTGTTATGATTGTTCCATTGATAAAATTACTGTCGGCAAAAATAGAGTGGACGTCTATACAGATAAAGGCAGTAAAAACCCTGTTGCCTTAGTTGTTAACACTGAAAAGTCGTACGACAATATTTACAATTTTATTATCCAACAGCTAGATCCGAAAACTTACGAAGTTATTGAATTCTCTGACGGTGAAAAAGAGAGTTTTCTGAAAGATATTGAAAAATGGTAAAATGCCTTTGTGTATCTTTCCCATCTTTCCCTCGAAAATTTTAGATCATATCCAAAAAAGTCACTTGAATTTACTCCTCATGTCAATTTAATTTCCGGTCCCAACGGTTCTGGTAAAACCAACATTCTCGAGGCCATTTATTTCCTATCAACCGGCAAAAGTTTTCGTGCCAGTTCCTCGTATCAACTTCTCAACTGGAACCAACCCTACACTATCGTTAATGGTCAAGTGGGTGACGAGTTACTTGAGGTTCAACTATCGTCAAACCCAGGTAAATCCACTCTCAGTCGCCGTTTTTTTATTGACCAGGTTATTAAAACCCGCCCCAAATATCTCGGTGAACTAAAAACAGTTATCTTTGAACCGGAAGATATTCGCTTGGTTGGTGGGTCTCCCGGTCGTCGTCGCGATTTTCTCGACAGTGTTTTTACTACTACTGAATGGCGCTATGCCACAGCCCTGGCCCAATACAACCGTGCTCTCAAACACCGTAACGAGCTCCTCGATTTAATCCGTACTGGTTTATCCCAAAGATCTGAACTTTTTTATTGGGACCAATCCCTAGTCAAAAATAGTCAAATAATTTTTGACTTTCGTCAAAAATTTTTTCAATCAGCCAATTCTTTTTTTCAAAATCACGAAAACGACGAGGTCAGAACCATTTCTTTGCAGTATTTTCCATCAATAATAACTCCCGCCAAGCTCGAAGCCAATTACTCACTTGAGTTAGCGCGAGGTTATACCTCCATTGGTCCTCATCGTGAAGATTTTCAATTCAACAATTCAATTTTCCCAGCTGTTGACAAAAATTTAGCCCTCTGGGGCAGTCGTGGCCAGCAACGGTTGGCTGTACTTGCCCTTAGGCTAGCCCAAATCAACCACTTAGAAACTACCTACAAAAGCGCCCCGATACTATTATTAGATGATATATTCTCTGAACTAGACCTCAATCACCGTCGACTAGTTGGTCATATTTGCCATCAATATCAAACCATCTTTACCTCAGCCGATGAAAACTTCGATGAATATTTCCCCGATTTCAAGCCAAATATCATTAAAATAACTGATTTAAATTTACCCCCTGCACAAACCTAACTTTTATATTATAATATCTCACTGTTCTTTAACAATTCAATTCACTTTTTAAAGCTACGGCTGTTAGTACCAGGAAGCGAAGTCTAGATGTAAAATATAGACATTTTCTAAAATTTTTGGTTTTTCTAAACCATTTGTACTAAGAGTTTGATCGTGGCTCAGGGTGAACGCTGGCGATGTGCCTAAGACATGCAAGTCGAACGGGACTTTTTGTCTACACTAAGAGGGATCTCTTCCTTTTAGTGTAGATAATGAGTTTAGTGGCGAACGGGTGAGTACAAGATAGGAACGTACTCTGAAGTGGAGCATAGCCTGCCGAAAGGCAGGGTAATTTTCCATGTGGTCGCAAGACCAAAGACGCAAGTCGCTTCAGAAGCGGCCTATCCACTACCAGCTAGTTGGTAAGGTAATGGCTTACCAAGGCTATGACGGTTAACGGCTCTTAGCGGAGAGTCCGTCACAATGGGACTGAGACACGGCCCATACACCTACGGGTGGCAGCAGTTAGGAATTTTGCACAATGGACGAAAGTCTGATGCAGCGACATCGCGTGAAGGATGAAGGCCCTCGGGTCGTAAACTTCTTTTGTTTTTTCATGAAGAAAAGACGAATCAGGAACTACTAACTACGTGCCAGCAGTCGCGGTAATACGTAGGTTCCAAGCGTTACCCGGTTTTATTGGGCGTAAAGAGTCTGTAGGCGGTTTTTTAAGTCTTGTTTCAAAGACCTCGGCTCAACCGAGGAAAGGGGCAGGATACTGGAAGACTAGAGTGATATCGGGGTTACTGGAATTTGTAGTGTAGGGGTAAAATCCGTGGATACTACAAAGAACACCAAGCGCGAAGGCGGGTAACCAGGTATATACTGACGCTCAGAGACGAAAGCTAGGGTAGCCAATCAGATTAGAGACCTGAGTAGTCCTAGCCGTAAACTATGTATGTTAATTCTTTTCTAATTTATTAGAAGGGGATGCAAGCTAACGCGTTAAACATACCGCCTGGGGAGTATAGCCGCAAGGCCGAAACTCAAACGAATTGGCGGGGAGGCGCACAACCAGTGGAGCATGTGGTTTAATTCGATACGAAGCGATGAACCTTACCTGGGTTTGAAATGTATCTGCAAACCTCCTGAAAGGGAGGAATCCTTAGAGGGTGATACACAGCTGTTGCATGGCTGTCGTCAGCTCGTGACGTGAGTTGTTCTCTTAAGTGAGGTAACGAGCGCAACCCCCATCCGGTGTTACTGTGTCACCGGAGACTGCCTAGCATTATTTTGTTAGGAGGAAGGAGGGGACGATGTCAAGTCATCATGATGCTTATGTCCAGGGCTACACACATCCTACAATGGAGTGTACAGAGGGTTGCAATACCGCGAGGTGGAGCTAATCCCTAAAACATTCCTCAGTTGGGATTGCAGGCTGAAATTCGCCTGCATGAACCCGGAATTGGTAGTAATCGCAAATCAGCAGATTGCGGTGAATACGTTCTCGCCTCTTGCACACACTGCCCGTCAAATCAGCAAAGTTGGGGGTACCTAAAGCCTGGCCTTTGGCCGGATCAAGGTAAATCCAGCGATGAGGGTTAAGTCGTAACAAGGTATCCGTACTGGAAGGTGCGGATGGATCACCTCCTTTGAGGTTTTTATCTCAAAACCTTTCTGGTACTAACAATCTTAGCTTTAAAAGTGAATTGAATGGAACAAACAAAAATCCCCCGTAAATGGGGGATTTTTTTTGTATAATATGTCAATATGGGGAAACTAATCGATGCAGGCACCATTTTTATATTATTGTCTAATGACGGAAAAGCATTTCCTACCAAATATCAACCACACGTCGTATTAGAAATAACAAAACGAAGACCGTTATCTGTAAATGCGTGTCAGTTGTTTGATGGTAAATTTCAAAAAACCATCGGTGGCACAGCTACCAGAAGAAATATCGGGGAAATAATCGGATTTATAAATGTAAACGAGATTATAAAAGAATGATATATTAATAACGTTCGACCAAATACTTATGACCCCTTTTGTCACCAAACTCAAAATCGATAAAGACGTTCTTCCCAAACACATTGCCATCATCATGGACGGCAACCGTCGTTGGGCAAAAAATCGAGGTTTAAAATCCACTGATGGTCATCGTCAGGCTGCCTTAAATACCATTGAGCCAATTATCGAAAAATGTGGAGAACTAGGTATAAAGTATGTTACTTTTTGGGCATTTTCTACTGAAAATTGGAAACGTGACGAGGAAGAGTTAAAAGGGTTGTTTGACGTCTTTCGTTTGGGGCTAGCCAACCTTGCCGCCCGATTTATATCAAAAGGCGCTAATCTTCGTATTTTAGGAGACATTAATCGTTTTCCCTCCGACATCGCCAAAAAAGCTCTGGAAATGATGCAGATGTCCAAAAAGAATGACAAAATTTACGTCACCTTCGCCCTGAACTACGGCGGTCGTGACGAGATTCTTCGTGCAGTAAAAAAAATTGTTTCCGAAAAAATTCCAGTCAACGAGATTACCGATGAAGTTTTTTCTAACCATCTAGATACCGCCGGTATTCCCGACCCAGATTTAATAATCCGTACTGGCGGTGAACAACGAACCTCTGGCTATCTTCCTTGGCAATCAGTTTACGCAGAACTTTGTTTTGTTCCTGTACTTTTTCCAGACTTTAGTCCCGAAGAGTTTGAAAAATCAATCGTGTGGTATCAGTCCCGCGACCGCCGCCTCGGCAAATAATTATTTTATAATTTCTGCCAAGTTATATATCACTCTTCTGTGAACAATTGGCAGGTTATTTGGCACATCTTCTCTAATCCCAATCAATCTCCCATCTCTCGGTATTGGTGCCTCACATCTTGAGCAGATACAAAATGCCACATCCGAATGGTCCCGTGTTCCAAACTGCCCTCCTAAACAACCAGAAGCTAACTCTAGCTCCAAGCCTTTATTCCCCTGGGGACAAGCCGAAGATATTGTTTTGGGCATATATTTTTACAAAATCTTAATCCCTAGTACCAACTCCACAATCTGTGTCACAAAATACGCCATAATCACAATCAAAAATCCAATCATTCCCGCTGACAATTTTCCATAACCCTCTTTAGTTTTTCCTTGGTCACCTGCCGCGGTCATCAAAGTTAGTCCGCCACTAATCAACATAAACATCATCGAAATACCTGCCACCCACAAAATATAAGGCAAAATACCACTGATAATACTTCCCGTCGTGGTAAATTTTTGCGATACTGCATCCTGTGGAATTGTTACTGCCATATTAATTTACTCCTGGAATTTTTAATATCCCCACCACAATTAATCTTAATATAAACACCGCAAACACAGACACCAGTAATCCTGTTATCGCCGAGGTTACAGTCTCTTGCGCTCCCGCAATCGCTTTTGGATCACCACTTGATGTGGCCATCAAAATAAAGCCATAAGCCATCATCAAAAAAGCAATTCCTCCGGCAATTCCCGAAGCATACATCATCAGCCATGGTACAAAAGCATCCATTTGAACTGGAATACAACCCAACGCTGTATTTACCCCAGCATTACCATTACACAAAGGTGAGGGGGCAGCTGCCATTGCCGGTTTTACAGAGACCACGCCACATACCATCACAATCATCGCAACCTGGGCTATTTTGGCCAACTTCATGGCTAATTATATCATCATTTTTCCACATATTAATCCATATTTTATCGATAGTTTACCGTTCCGTAGCCCAAAGGGTGTAGGCTGGTTCTGTTACAATTAAAATGTGCTCAAAAAGTCCCTATTTTTATTTCTTTGTCTTATTCTAGTTTCTAGAATCCAGTTTCTAGTTTCTCCCATTTTCGCCGCTTCCATCGACGACGACATCGCCACCATTACCAAACAAATTTCTGATCTCGAAAACTCCATCAATCCCCTCAAAAAAGAATCCACCGGTCTATCAAGTAAAATATCTTCAGCCAAAAACCAAATCACTTCCACCGAAAATCAAATTGTTACTCTGGGCAACAATATTCTAGATAAACAATCCGACCTCGAAGTTCAACAAGTTCTTCTCGGGGAACGCGCTCGTCGTTATTACATTAATACCAAAAAATTTAATCCACTCCTAATTTTTTTTACTAATAATGGTGAGAGTTCCTCACTTCTTCAACAATACACTTGGTATCAGGCCATTATCAATCAAGATCGCAACACTATTGTCAATTTTACCGGTGAAATTAATAGTTTAACTACCAACAAAGCCTTGCTTGAGGCCCAAAAAGTCAAGTTAGCCTCGCTCAAAAAATCCTTGGAAACTCGTTTTGGATTTTTGGCTGGCGAAATCAAAAAAGCCGAAACCTACAAAGCTGAATTAACCAAAAAACAACAAGCCTTAATTTCCGAAAAAACCGCCATGTTCAACACTAGTGTCGGTGATGTCTCATCTTCAGACGACCCTGCCTCCCGAGCTGACTACAACCCCGGTTTCTCTCCTGCCTTCGCCGTTTTTTCTTTTGGCGCTCCCCATCGCAAAGGCATGAGTCAATATGGTGCGCTGGGTCGCGCCAAAGCCGGCCAAAACTACGAAGCCATCCTCAAAGCCTATTACGGTGATATTCGTATCGACAAAATCGACACCAACGGCTCTATCAAAACCACTGTTGGCACCCTACCCTTTGAGGACAATTATCTCGTCGGTATCGCTGAAATGCCCGCCCGTTGGGGTGATGATGGTGGTTACGAAGCCCTCAAGGCCCAGGCCATCGCCGCCCGCACCTACGCTCTCAATTCCACATCTAATCTCGCCGGTACCATCTGTGTTACTGAAGCTTGCCAAGTTTACAGCAAGTCGCGCCTATCCTCTCCTGGTCGTTGGAAACAAGCTGTTGAGGACACCAGAGGTATGGTAATAAAAAGTAATAAAACAAACAAAATATTTTCAACCATGTACGCCTCCACCTCCGGTGGTTCAATCATCGGTTATAGCAGTGGTGATCACAACACTCCTCAAATTTGGGACACCGCCTGTGGCAACCAAGGCTGTTGGCCAACCAACTCTTATGAAAAACAGGCCGGCTCTCCCTGGTATTACAAAGGCTGGTACAAAAGTCGCACTGGCTCCGCTTATGGTCGTTCCCACCCCTGGCTCACCAATGACGAATTTGCCGATATTATCAACGCCGTACTTTACGACTCGAAAACTCACGACCGCAGTCACTTGTCACAAGTCAGCAACTGTATTGGTTCCTGTGATGGTAACGCCTGGTCTCGTGATGAATTACGTCGTCAAGTAGGGGACAAAGGTGGTCCTGTTTCTATCATCAATTCGATTAATGTTGATTATTCGACTTCAGGTTTTACCCAATCGGTTCGGGTTAGCACCGACAAAGGCGATTTTAATTTTTCTGGTGCCGATTTTCAAAACGTCTTCACCCTCCGCGCCCCCGGTGCCCTCACCGCAAAATCTAGTTTATTTAATATCGAAAAAAAATAATCTGCTATCATAACCTATGATTATCTGGTCAGGACTCGGATTTTTAGGTCTGGTCATCCCATTCTTTTTGGCCTTAATTACCCAATATCTCACCGATTCATTATTAAATCAGCCGGGTTATTACACCAATCACTCTACCCTTCAGTTCATTGTCATTATTGTTAGTGCTGTTTTTATTTACTTCTTATCCCAGAAACTAAAAAATAATCCTGGTAGAAAATTAATCGACAAAGCCACCGGTAAAGAATTTACTCTCCGCCAAAAGCATACTTTATTTTTTCTCGATCTAAAATATTGGCCACTTATTTTAGTCATTTTTGCTTTTTATTTTATCTTAACTTAAGAAAATCAAGGGGTCTAACAATTTAAGACAAAATACGCTATAACTAATTAATATGAAAACAACTTCAAACTATTTAGAAACACATGCAGAACTACAAAAAATCGTTGACATGGTTGGCCGTCCAATTCAATTTCGTCCAATTCATGAAAACCAACCTCTACCTGATGGTATCCAAAACAACCTCGATCCTACCAAATTTTCTCATCCTTCAATCAGTCTCATTGAGTTAATTGTACATGACCAGCCATCAGTCGCTGTCATTATTTCAAATGAGCCCGTCTCTGCCGAACAACTTTCTGATTTGACCAAAAATTTTTATGACGGAAAAATAGGTGATTCTCATATCCCAGATGTGGACAATCCTGGTAAAATTTGTGGCTATCGTACTGCCAACGCCGAATTTTTTATCAAGCCGGCCAAACTAGTTGATTCTGCTCTCACTCGACAGGAAGAGACCACTCCAAGTGTTAGTCTCGCCGACCACTCTGCCGATCTGGTCGCTGTCCTACTCAAAGAACTAAAGAAGCAATCCGAGAATGCACCACCTATTGTCCAAGATACACCTCCAGTACCAGCTAGTTATCCTTGGTAATTAAAAAGTCGCCAATGCTTTTTTATTAAATTCATCTATTCTCCTGCTTCCACACAATAAAGTCCTTAATTCAGTCTCAATTTCATTGTCCACTTCTCCAATCCGATTAATCCCTGTCCACAGCTCTCTCATCTCGTCTTTCTTGAACGATGGTATATTTTGATCAACTACAAAGTCATTATCTACTGCCACCCATCCCATTCCAATTTTCAGCAGTTCAATTGTTGCCTCACGAACGTTAGATTTATCTAGAGAATCTATTTTCGCCTCAATCCACTCCCGAACTGTGGGAAGTTGTTTTATTTCAAATGGCCGTATTGTTATTTCCAGTTTATTAGTCATATTTTATTTTTTCCAATACTCTTCACTCATTTTAATAACCTCACTAGCTTTATCGTAAATTGGTCCTTCTAGTTTGTTTGGGTTTATTGCCCTGCAGTCACCTAATCCAACACCATAGAGCATCTTATTCGCTGGTATGTCGTTTTTCCAATTGGCATTCTCCATCAACCAATCCACATTAACAGCCAAGTGTTTATAAAAATAATCATCCGATACCACTTTATTTACCAGCAAAATTCCCTTTCTTGACATAATTACTGCTTCTTTTTGATTTGGCACTGTCGCCACAATTACAAAGTTTTGTGTTTCTGATCCGGTTACTGTACCTTCTCTGAGTTCAGGGGCCCTTTGAGCAAACACCATATTAAAGGCATGTGGGTATTGGCCATCTTTTTCGTTGGCAAATTTAGCCATCAGCGAGAACATAAAAGCATCCGAATTTCCAAACTCACCCATTCTTTGGGTCATCTCATCGTTTGTAATTCTGACTGGTAATTTATCCATATTATTAAAATAAATAATTAAAATTTACGGATTTGATCCGGGAATAGTAACTTTCACATCCAGAGGTACTTGCAACATCGCTACATAACTCTTGTTATTATCGGTTTTATCTCTCACAATCACATATTTTGGAATTCCATTTTCCCAAGTTACTTCATAATCAGCATCTCCAATTGTTACCATCCCACCGTTTTCATCAAATTTAAACTTGGGATTGTCCAAATACCCTCCAATTTTATTAACTTCACCTGAATAAAATTCATTCTGTAATCCGCACACTCCTTTCCAGTTACAACTAGGAAAAGTATCATAAAATTCCAATTCAAAATATTCAGTCGATAATACCCCGACATTTTCCATTTCTATTTCCGGAGTCGGGCTGTATATCGCTCGTGTTTGTGTTGCTCTCGCGATTGGAGTTTCTGTTGGAGTATCTGTAGGCAAAGACCCGGTTTCTTTTATTGGTGTTACTGTTTGGTCATCCAAGTTAACACTATTTCTATACAAAATGTTTATTCCAACACCCAAAGCTACGGTACTAATTGCCGAAACTGTCGCCAACACTAACTTATTTTTGTTAATCATATTTATAAAATTAATAATTAATAATTGTTAAAAAAATCCACCAGTCACATCCAAAGTCGGAGAAGGGCATAGCCCTTCTCCAAAATCAGATATGCTGGTGGCCAGTGTGTTATCGGTGGAAAAAAATCAGTTCCCATTTTGCTCTATCCCCATAGGGTCTCAAATTCAAAATAGGAATAATGTCCCCAACCTGTTCAATATGGATCCAAGCCTCAATTTTAGACTGGCCACATTGCCCATATTCGTCATAAGAATGAAACCAGTCCCAATACCAGTGGACATCGCTGTAGTATGGTCTTCCCCATGCCCAAGATAGACAAGGATCCTGATTTTCAATAAACTGAAGTTTTGCCACTTCGACATTCGGCAACACAATCAGAGCCAAAAAAACAACAATCAGAACAATAACGGTTCTGTTCTTGCGGACAAAAACTTTCAAATTCGCTTTCATTTTTTTCTCCTCTAACACACTGATTTTTAAAGAACATTAGGAAATGGTTCACCGCCTTGGTGAGTTTTTCCCCTCCGAAGACTTTTGGAGTGGCTTATTGGATTAATCCATTTAAGTTAGTCTTATTATCTTATAATAGATAAATATATTCATGACTTTTTTGGTGACAAAATAGGGGACAATTAGGGACATGGTATATTTACTTATGCTCGAAAACAGGCTTGCCTATTCCCAACTAAAAACCTGGCTCAAGTCGGCCCTTACAAACAACTACAACTTAATGATTGTTTTTATGCCTGGTGTCGGCATTTCTCATTATCTAAAAACATACCAGCAAGAAAACTCTAACCAAGTATCCTATATAACCGACGAAGATACATTACCAGTATTAAAAAGACAAAATATTGTGAACATGGATTTACTAAAAAATCCTGAAAGTTACCGGTTTGTTGACAAGCTTTTTTTAACCTCCTTACCTGATCAAAAATTTGTTGTTCTGGTCGACGACCCCTCATGGCTTCGTAGTCAATTTGCCACTCAGAGTTCATTTGTGGAAAGAATTTATCAGACCGAGTTTTTTCCTGTTCACAGCTTCGAAGATGCCAAAGCAATGGCCTTGGAAATCAACCCCAAACTAACGTCGTCCCAGTTAGACAAAATAACTTCCGAATCTGCTGGACTTGCCAAACTAATTAAATGTCTCTCCCTAGATTCTCAATCAAACATCAATACTCTTCTTAGCTCTACTATTCAGGTCATAAACAGGTGTACTGATGATGAACTTGAAAAGTTTGGTATCAAAAAATCAGGTCAATTTACTAGTCCACTTATTTCTAAATTAATTAAATCTACGCATACCAATTTGTCTATAAATATTTTCGTTTCTCCCGACATGTCAATCACAGAAAATGATCAAAGTTTTGGCAAAAAAGTTTCAGTAATTGAATCTCAAATAATCTCCGAAATAATAAAAAATGGTCAAATAACCAAAGAAAAAATCGCCGAAATTAAATGGGGTACCAACAGTTATGATAGTTTTTCCGATCAGGCGATTAAGAAAACCATGATGCGTCTCAGTGTCAAACTAAAAAAATATCGAATTAAATCACTCACCAAAGTCGGCTATCAATTAACCATTCGATGAGTACAGCAACCCAAGTTGATCATGCTCCGATGCAGGTTTTTGTAGTTGACCAAAATGCCCAAATAGAAGAGTTAAAAAAGTTCCCCCGGGGTGTACAGATGAATTTTTGGTCAGAGCCACCAGAACCAGATGATGAGTTCCTCAGACAGTTTGGGAGAATCCATACTACTTTTATCAAAGTCAGTCTCAGTGGTCATGAACTATTACTTCCAATTACATATGACGACAAAGACAGAGTTTTAGACTTAGAAATACCAGGCTGGAGTCAGGATACCAATACTGCCAAAGAATTATTATCCAAGGCGTTATTACCCGAAGCCCAAAATCTTTCAGTAGATTTTTGTGAACGACTCTCAGTTGCTGTAAGAATTTGCAAGCTCCCACCTCTAGTTGCTTCAATAGTTTGTTCCAACCCAGACCTTTCCATTGATGATATGGTTGCCCAGTACAGTCCTTCACCTGATCAGTTCTATCACCACACCACTTTTGCTACTGCTTCGGGCATTTCCTGTTCTGGCAAATCAATCTTTTATACCGCCATGGAAAAATACGGACATTGTCAAGTTGTTGGTTTTGAACCGCATGACGCCTGGGGTGTCAATAACTATCGAAAAATTATCGAAACATCATATCCCAATTCAATTCCCGACGAGAAGGAACTTATCAATATGATCAAATCTAATATGCCATATTATGTTGAATCAGGTGATGCCCGCCCCGACCAAGACCTATTTTCTGCCTTTGCCGAAATTGTCGCCAAGTTTGAAACCGGTAAAGTTAGACCAGACATCATTATCTTTGACCTCCCTGGCTTGTCTCCAGAAAATCCTCGTGATCCTCAATTGACAGATCTACTTTATTTTTTTAGTGGGTTAACCAGAACGTTTGTCGGCCGCGAAGTCGTCGATAATAAAAACAGACCAGTCAGTAGACATGACGTTGATTTTGATATCAACGTCTTTCATAATTATTGGGAAGATTGGCAAGAAGTAATGCCAATCGCCCAGAAAGATTCATATAACAATCAAGGTTTTTGGTTCAACCGACTAGAAGATTATTTACCCGAAAAATATCATCATCCACCTTATACTTTACCTCAACCTTCAATTATCAAATAATAAGATTACCGCCAAGCCCTCCCTCTTCAACTTAATCATTCTTCACTGTAAGGACATGGTATTGAGTAATTTTCTCACTACTCGGTAAACCAGGCCGTTTGCATTCGATAAAATAACTGGTTGTCCCTGCCTCAGCGTTAGCTGCTACCAGCACCTCTGCACCATCAATCGGAAAAAATAAATGTGCATTATTATTACTTGGCTCCCAAGCGGCATTAACACCCACCTCTGGATTATCCACCGTCCAATCTCCCTCTGTCATAACCAAATGTTCAAATGAAAGAGCGACTTGCAATAGGTTCATACCCTTAATTTCTGCTTGGCTTGTTTCGACAATTCTAAAATCTCTGCTGGACTGATTGGCAGATTCATGTACCTCAACTTGGTTAGTAGTTGTCATATTTTCCGAAATTCCACTTGTCACTCCTGGTTGCCACACCTCAACGCTCGACAGAGTGATGCTCCTATCCCCAAGATTCGTATTTAATAAATCGACTAATTGTTCCCCAGACAGTCTCTCGTGACGTTGAATTTCCAAGGTTCCTTCACCCAATATTCCTTTCCCTTCATTACCAGCTAACAATACATCCGGCTGTCTTGTTAGTATGTCAGGTGTTATCTTATTTGCAGTATCCGTTACTATCATATGCTCCATTATACACTTAGCCCATACTTTCAAAACGTCTTCACCCTCCGCGCCCCCGGCGCGTTAACCGCCAGATCCTCCCTCTTTAACATCGAAAAGAAATAATTCTATCTTAGTTCTCTTTTACTACCTTCTCTTACTGAAACAACCGGTTTTACTGTCAATCCTCGCTCTCTAAGTGACAAAACTATCTTCTTAACATCTTCATCTTGGCTTGGTTTGTCTTCGGGTTGGAAAAACCCAGCTATTGAGTTAAAACTATATGTTCCAGCCACCTTCTCAATTAACCCAACTACATCATTGGCATGTACCAAACCATCTGCTGTAAAATCACGCCCATCTCAGCTCTAAACGCATTAATTACTTTTAAAGAAAATAAATTACCCTCCTTAGCAACTTTAAGAAAATATATTCCATCTGGAGGTAGACGGTCCTTTTCTGTAAAGTATTTGGGTCTTGTATTTATCATAATTCGATATTATATCTCACTAAACAATTTTTATAAAATTAAATTATATGATCCTCGTTTATGCCTTCAGCCACCAATTAAGAAGAAATAGTGATATATTTCAACTATGACCACACCACTACTTGATAGCAAGCCAGCACACACACACACACCAGAAGCCACCCCTCCACCACGAGATCCAAGGGCGATTTTAACCGAATGGTATTATAACCATTTTAATTGTGGTCAAACCCATTATGTTACGCGCCCCCCAGCAGATCTAATACCAGACACTATACTTGCCGGTTTGCTTAACCAAGAATGCATTTGGGACAACAATCCACAAAAAGGAATTATTTATAAACCCAAAGATTTAAGTAAGTTCCCTTGTCCTTCCCACACCTGGACAGACGATAACGAAAGACGATCTGCTATTGAAAGTTTTCAAAATGCTTATATGGCACTTGACTCCGAAAAAGAAGATGGCACTGGTTGGGTAGGACTTCAAAAAGTTATTGAAAAAGCCGGCTTAACATACGTAAAATACAACACCCTAGCAACTGAATCTGCAATAACTGGTCAAAGGAGTGCAATATTTTCAGGTAGTGAACGGATGGTAAATTTTCACCCCATTGATAATAAATAAACTATAATATTTTGTGATCCTCGTTTATGCCTTCAGCAACCATTGGGGCACCAACATATCCCACCGCACCCTCCTGGAATTAGAAAAACTTTTTGACAAAAACAGTCACTCTGCCGACTTTCAACTCGTCTATTTTCAACCAAAAAGATTTTTTGAAAAAAATATAAAAAGCTTTCCCCCCTTGTCAAAGGGGGGTCAGGGTGGATTGGTTCTCGGTCTCGGCGACGGTGGTAAATTCTTAACCAAAATCAAAATCGAAACCCAAGCCAAAAATAATTATCTCGATAAACCGATTCAACCGTTTGCCCCCATTTTGCTCGACCTCAATCTCCCGCCAGTTGATATTTATGATTCCAATTTTTTCAAAATTGGTTCAAACATGGGCACTTACAATTGCAATTGGCTGGCCTACCAGACCCAGCATTATTTAAACAATTATTCTCCCTCCACTCTCCATCTTTTTTTACACTTACCCCAAAAACTCCCCGCCCCATTTCTAGCCACTAAAATTTTTGATTTACTCCACGACAATCAAATAATTTGATTTTTGTCCCATTCTTAAATCTTACTTCTTAAATCTTAAATCGTTGGTATAATATCTTATGTCACGTTCTCTCGATCTTGATACAGTTGCTCCCGACGACTTGTCTGTCGTCACACCAGCCCAGGCGGATCCGGTCACTATTCCCTCATCCAAGAAGAAGAAATCAAAGAAAACCCCCGCCCCCACTCCTTCTGAAGTAGCTTTTTCTGAAGCCGATTTCGCCCCTCTTTACAGTATCTTAGGCCATTCCAAAACCCCCTTTTCCTCATTTTTGGTTCGCCCCAAGGTGCTTCGATTTATCGAGCAAGACTCCGACGAAACCATTATTTTAGCCCTTCGCTCCCATTGGTTTACCAATCTCCACTGGATTCTGGTAGCCCTGGTGGCCGTTATTATTCCTACCCTAATTCCTTTCAATCAGTTTCTCAACATATTTTCATCAAGTTTCGGTTTTATCTTCATGATTTTTTGGTATATCGCAACTTTTGCCTATTCTTTTGAAAAATTTCTTTCCTGGTATTTTGATCTTTACATCATTACCAACGAACGGGTAGTTGATATCGATTTCAACAATCTTCTCGACAAAAAATTTTCCGAGTGCAATCTCGCCAACATCGAAGACGTTACTTCTCGTGTCATCGGTTTCTTTCCCACCATGTTCAACTACGGTAATGTTCTTATCCAAACTGCTGCCGAAAAAAATCAATTAGTCTTTGAAAGTGTCCCCAATCCTGAAAAAGTCGTTAAAGCTCTTCGCAATCTCCGTGAACGAGACGAACAGCTTCGTTTAGATGGTCAAGCCTAATTATGTTTGATATCACCAACCTCAATCAACTTTTTCTTCTCACCCAAAAAACCTTTTTTGTTTTGGGTTCAATTTTTTACACTATTTTTGCTATTGTCGTCCTCAAGCAAACCAGCATGATGACCAAAAATGTCACTGACAAATTTAACCCTATCCTCGTCACTTTTTCTTGGATCCACCTTGGTTTTTCGCTTTTTCTCGTTTTTCTTACCCTAACAGTTTTGTGATATATTTAGTAAGTGAATTATCAAGTTGTCTTGTTCGAATCGACTCGCGGTGATAAACCAGTGTATGAGTTCATCAGTAAATTTGATGATAAAACGATTTCAAAATTTACTCGACTAGCCACTCTTTTATCCCAATTTGGTCTAAAACTATCAATGCCATATTCAAAAAAGATCAGTCGCGATCTTTATGAATTACGATTAAAAGGCAAAAATGAAATCAGAGTATTGTATTGTTTCCATAAACAAGACTTTTATTTACTCCATGCCTTTCAAAAGAAAAAAATGAAAACTCCTCAAAAAGAAATTGAAATTGCTCAAAATCGACTTACACAAATATAACTTATATGATATAATTAGTTATGCAAACACTAAGTAAATTCAAAAAGGAGATTTTTATCAGTCGCCCAGGTGTCAAAAAAGAATACGACAAACTTGGTCCCAAATTCAAGCTAATTGCCAAAACTCTTCGTGCTCGCAATCGCCAAAAATTAACTCAAAAACAAGTCGCCGACCTAATGGGTACCAAGCAATCGGCCCTTGCCCGTTTTGAAGCCGGCAATTCCAACCCCACATTAAGCTTCCTCCAGCGCCTCGCCAAGGCCCTCAACACCTCTTTTGTGCTCAGGATTTCATAAAACACTAGCCACTTTCTCCCAATAATCTCTTCTCTCAGCATGTCCTCCTGTCTCAAAAATCTTTACTTCAAAACCCTGATTTTTTAAAATTGGTCCATAAACCTTTGCCGGAAAAGAATTATCATCTTCAAATAAAATCACCTCTTTTTTATAACCCTCCCTGTCAAGGGTCGAAGATGTCGCTCCAAGCGATGAGGGGGGACCCGTTAGGGTGGGTTGGGTTTGATCCCATTTCTCACTCATCACTTTAACCAAGCTTCCAAACACTCCGAATCCTTGCTCTGGTTTAAAATTCTCTCCCGGGTGTGGTAAGGGAAAGTTTTTCAAATTACTTGCTAAAAATAATTTTGTTAGCCAATCTGCCGTCAATTTATTCAGTAGCATTACTTTTGCAACCATCAAAATAATTTTCAATTTATTATCAAGTTTTGGTGAAGTCGCTGAACTTACCAAAATAAGCCTCGACACTTTTTCTGGATATTTTGTCGCATATGCCGATGCTACAAATCCACCCATCGAAAATCCCAACAACACCACTTTTTTATCTTTTATCACTGCATTAATGTAATCAATTAATTCCACCAACGAGTACTGCTTTTCCCAGTTATTTAGATAAGGGTAGTCCACAGTTAGCACCTCAGCCTTTTTCTCCAATAGCTTTTTTAGTTTTCCAAATGTCTTCTCTCCGTCACCATCATATCCGGGTAACAAAATAATTCTTTCCATAAATAATTATAGCTTAGAGGGATTTTGACTTTGTAATTTAGTCTAAACAGTCTACACTATTTGTAGATGAAGTTTACTTCTTTCGAAGATATCAAAGTTTGGCAGATGTCTCGTGATTTTAATATTGCTATTTTTAACTCTTTTACAAATTGTAAAGATTACTCGTTCAAAGACCAATTACTTCGGGCTTCTGTCTCAATCATGAATAATATTGCCGAAGGATTTGAGAGAGGAAGTAATCCTGATTTTAAAAAATTTCTATATATTTCCAAGGGCTCCGCTGGCGAAGTTAGGTCGATGATTTATTTGGCTCAGGGATTAAATTATCTTTCACCTACAAAATCTCAAGAATTTATCGATCTATCTTTACAAATTGCCAAAATGCTTTCAGGCCTAATTAAGGTGCTTTAACTTGACAAACTTTATAAACTTGATGAACTTGATAAACTAATTTATGCACTACACTGCTCGCTCCTTTATCGGCCGTTCTACTCCCGGATTTTGGGCCCAATATTGGGAAAATGAGCCGGATGATCGAGAAGTTTCTGCCGCTCGAGGTCACCTATTTGGCCTAATCTCAATCCACTCTACTGATCATTCTTTCGATTCTAGTGCTTTAGGTCACAAACTCATCGACCAAATTAATTTAGTCTTTACCCCCCAGAACCTTCTCTCATCTCTCAAAAATATTATTTCCCAGCACACTACATCCACCACCACTATCACCGTTGTTTTAGCGGTTACCCACCAGAATACGCTATATCTTACCAGCTTCAATCAAGGATCAGTCTGTCTTCGTCGCAATTCCAGTATCAGTCGTCTTCTGACAGGAACAGAAAAACAATACTTTTCACTGTCCGGCCCACTCCATGCCAACGATCAGATTTTTTTAGTCACCAACGAATTTATTAGCTCCTTTGGCTGGGAACAGGTCAAAGCCAATTTATTTCTTCCCAGGGTTCAAGACATTGAGGAGAGTTTTTTAAATTCAATGTATTCCAGTGGTGATCAGACTAGTCTCGCCGCCGCCCACCTCACTGTTCATTTTGACGATGATGATCAGTCAGTTATCACTCCACCACCTTCTCCCTCAGTTACCGTCAATATCTCTAGGCCAACAATTACTAACTACCAGTCACCAGTTACAAATATTGTCAAATCACCCACTTATGTTTCCCACCAAGACACTGGAGTCATTACTCGTCGCCGTCATCTCAACATCGTTCTGGCTATTTTAGTTCTGGCTGGTCTCATTGGTGTTTCAGTTTACGGTTATCAACGCAATCAAAAAACCAAAACCGAAACCCAATATCAAACCTACAAATCCGTCGTTGTTGACAAAATAAATTCCTCCAAAGCTGTTCGCAATCTCAATCTTGATTCGGCTCAGTCACTAGCCAAAGAAGCCAAAGATATTGTTGCCAAAATGGCTCTCCTCAAAATCCACCAAACCGAAATTACCGATTTTCAAAAACAGATTAGCGATATTCTAACTCTCACTGGTTCGTCAGAAAATTTTAATCCACCGGTTGCCTACGATACCACCCTCATCAATTCCTCGGCCCGTTACACCGAAATGGTTCTGGCCAAAAATCTAGTTTATCTTCTCGACTCGACTTCTGGTCGTATCGATCAAGTTGATCCTGTCAAAAAAAGCACTGCCATTGTCGCCAAATTTGACGATCTAAAATCCACCTATTCTCTCGCTGAAAATAACGGTTTAGTTTATGTCATCAAAGATCAAAAAATTAATCTGGTCAACAAAAGCGAACTGGTTTCCAAAATTGACATCTCTGCCGATGTCCCAGATTTTTCTACCGGGTCAATTCGCTTTTGGAATGGCGCCATTTATCTTCTTACGACCGACAAAAACGATCAGTACAATTTATATAAATTTAACTCCAATAGTAGTGGTTTTGGTGCCGGTACCGTCTGGCTCAAAGACGGCGTTGCCTTACCCACATCGCCCTCATCCTTTGCCATCAATGGTAGTGTTTGGGTTATTGGCCGTACCGGCCAGCTCACGCCCTACACTCGGGGCGCCAAGGACCAGTTTAAATTCAATTCAGCGTCCTTCACCAAGGTCAACAATTTAGTCACCTCACTTGATAGCGAACTAATCGCCTTCACCGATGGTGATTCCCAAGTTTACATTTATCGCAAAAACGGCGAATCTTCCGCTCGTTACAATCTAGGCAGTCGTCAAATTTCCTCTCTCGCCCTCGACTCCGCCAACAACCAACTCCTAGTTCTCTGTACCGATCAAAAAATCTATAAAATATCACTATGAATTATTTATATTTAGCCATCCTTGGCGCAATTGCAATTTATATTTACATAAAACTATATATTTATTACAGCACGTTCACCAGTAAAGTCTTTAGAAAATTAAAGATTCGAAAAGGAACCTTAGCAACCTACACTCTCAATCAACTTTTCGATTCAGTTTTTTCATTTTTTGTAAAATTTTTCAAATAAATTTTTGATTTTTGTCTGTATGAGATAATCACAGTGTGAAATATTTCAATCGCGACTCCGGCGACTACGAATTCAAAGAAAAATTCGTCGCTGGTCTCGTTCTTACCGGTTCCGACGCCAAATCTTTGCGCACCCAGGGTGTCCTTTTCAACGGATCCAAGGTTGAAGTAATTAATGGCATTCCCACGGTTTTAAACCTAACAATTGAGCCCTACAAATTTTCCCAAAATCAGGAAGTTGATAAAACTAACGAGCGCAAAATTCTTTTATCAAACAAAGAAATTGCCAAATTAATTAGCTACCGCCATCAAAAATACATGATCATTCCCATCAGTATTTTTCTTCAACATGGTTGGTTCAAAATGGAGATTGGCATCGGCCGCCGCCTGCGCAAGTACGAAAAACGTGAGAAAATCAAAGCCAAAGATTTACGCCAATCTATTCGCTAAAATGCTTTTTTGCAAAAGCAATCCCCGATCCAGTTTTCAAATATTTTTCAAAACTAAAAGCAACCTCTCTGCTTCTAAAACAATGATATTGCCACAAAATCACTGGCAATCTTGATTTTGTATTTTTCACCAAACCATCATTGTGTTGTTTGTATCTTTCCCTTAAATTATCGGTACACCCAACATAAAACCCATTATCGACGCATTTTAGTACATACACCCAGTACATTAAAAAAAGTTTACCATTCGATAGCTTGGGCGAAATAGAGGGTTGTTCTGTGTCACTCCGAACTTTAAAAAAGGAAGGAGGACTGTGTCACTCCGAAGCTCCCCGTAGGGGAGCGAAGGAGGAGATGCCAGGTATCGAGCCCGGGTCCGAAAGACGACAATAAAAAACATCTACAAGCTTAGATAAATTCTATCCTACATCTTCAACAACTAGAATTTACAAAAAGTGTTGAAGTGTCGATTATTGAGGGCATTACCCCTCTCTTAATTCTCTAAAAAATCGAGATCTTAGAGCTAGCATTCTAGTTTAATTGACACTAATTAACCTCCTCTAGAATAGGGGACTAATCAATGCTTTTGTTTAGCAGGCTGCACCAGCGAAAGCTAGAGCAGGTTGGTTTAGACCAAAATTGAATTTGGGAAAACTAGTCGCTAAATTAAAGTAGCCTTTTTTATTGGCATTTTAGTTTTTGACCCTGTTTCACGACTCAATGGATCAAAGTCGGCTTGCAGTTTTTTAAGGTACAATCTCCGTCAAAGCAATACATCTCCGGAAATTAAAACATCTATATTCTATCAATTTATACCTATTTTGTCAATAAAAATAAATAAAAACTCATACCACCGTAGGGGCGCCACTTGCTGGCGCCCACAAGATATTTTATTGTTTTAGAGTTTAGAATTTAGAGTTTTTCTCGTATTTCTCCCCAACTCCCCACTTTAATTATTTTTGAATCATCCCCTTTTTGAAGGGGGACTCCGGCGTCCGCCGGAGAGGGGGTTTTACAAAGCCAAAAAATTCTTAAATTTTTACCTGCCCGCCGTGGTGGGAATTTTAAATTGAGTTCTTTTACCGTCTCCTCATTATCATCTATATGTCCAATTGGTCCTATTTGTCCTAAGTTTCTCACCTTACTCTCCACCGCTGTTGTTCCAAAATTATTAAAATAAAACCCCTCAAAATATTTTTCCAACCCCCATTTTTTTAGCCACCTCATAGTCAACGGTTGTAAATATTCCTTTCGACTAGTTACCAGCACCAGTTTATAGCCCTCATTTTTTAGTTTTATCAATGCCTCTTCAATTCCTGGTAACGGCCTTCGCCATTGATGATTAAAAGTCGCCCAGGCCAAATTTAAAGTTTTGTAAATAGTCGTTTCACTCTCATTTTTCGACTGATTGGTCCAATTACGTCCACCTATATTTTCCATTATTACCCCATCACAATCCACCG
Organism: Candidatus Shapirobacteria bacterium; assembly: GCA_018062705.1. Classification (GTDB taxonomy): domain Bacteria; phylum Patescibacteriota; class Microgenomatia; order UBA12405; family UBA12405; genus JAGORQ01. The sequence continues at coordinate 2,884 of JAGORQ010000004.1, read as the reverse complement.
TTATTATTTTATTTTTCATTTTTTCCAAATATCTTTGACATAAAAATAACCACTATAATAAGCCAAAAATATACTTAATCCTGCCATGACGTTTGTTCCCCAGTATAGATACCTATTTTCTCCTATAAGTCTTACTAGTCCTAGGCTTATCAATCCCACCTCCGCCACCATCTTTAATTTGCCAGCCATTTTTGGCACCACCACTTTTTTTTGTGAATTTTTGACAAAATTTATTATCACTTCTCTGGCAATTAACAATATCCATACCCAATTTGACACCAATTTATAGGGTATCAACAACACCATCATTCCAATTATCAGCCCCTTATCTAAAAGCGAATCCATCACTACCCCAAACTTACTCTCCCAGTGGTATTTTCTGGCAATATATCCATCCAGTAAGTCAGTTAAACTAGCTACCAAAAATAATCCAAGTATCCAATAAAATTTATTATTAATATCAGTAAAAAACAGTCCAATCAGCACCACCGTCATCACCCCTCTGATTATCGTCAACAAATTCGGAATATCACTTTTCTTCATTACAGATTATATCCCCACTTAAATGACGTTATTTAAGTAGTCATTCCTGCGAAGGCAGGAATCCATAAATATCTTTTAATTTATCATTGTCAGTCTTTATCTCACTTACCATCCCCCTTGCTGTCGTCAAACCGCACAGCTTACTTATCATTAAAAATAACCCTGAATTTATATTCACTATATTTAATTTCTTTCCTGCCACTTTTTCCATATATTCCCGGTAACTAATTCTCTCCCCACCTACAGTATAAATCCCCTTATTTTTCGATTCCACTACTTTCACAATCAATTTTGCCAAATCAGTCGGATTTATTGGTGAAAAACTAGTCTCTCCCCGGTTGGGTAGGGGAATAAATGGCATTATGTTTAACCATTTTTTCATTTTATCAGTCGATGCTGAGGCAGACCCCAAAATTAACGTTGGCCTTAATATCACATATTCCAAGCCACTTTTTATCAACAATTCCTCAGCATGTCTTTTACTGTTGGCATATTCATCCGTTCGATAATTTACCGAGTTAGAGCTAATAAAAATAACTCGGTTTATATTTTTAACTTTTGCCAATTTAATCATATTTTCCATCATGTTCACATTCGCCTCAAAACCCTCAGGGTATTTATCTTTATTTTTACTCGTCACCCCAGCAATATGCACAATCTCCTCAAACTCCGACTTTTTTAACTTCTCCACCTCTTCCAACCTCGTTAAATCTACACTGTCCGTATCGATAAGTGCCTTATCTCCCTTGTCAAAGGGAGATCGCTTCGACAAAGTCGTTGCGAGAGGGATTTGATCCTTGATTTGGTCAACCACAAATCTTCCTAAAAATCCTTTTGCTCCAGTCACCAATATTTTTTTTGACATTAGAAATTTGAAATTGATTAAAAATTGAAAATTAAAAATTTTAAATTAATTTATCGTTTATTTTTATCCAGTATCCCACCGCTCTCACCACAACATGCAATCCAACCGCCAATACAATCAGTTCAATCGCCTCAAACAGGGGAGTTTGGTACACAGGCCACAAAAACAGCATAAATCCCAGTATCCAATCAATTTGGTCCCAGGGGAACCAACTGTTTCCCGACTTTACCCCCCATTGTCGTTTAAAAAAACTTTTAACACAGTCGCCAACCAGTGCCCCTGACGCCATCAAAAATCCAGTATAAACAGGCAAATTATTATAATCTACCACTTTCCACCAATATTTCTGAATTAGAAATACCACACTTCCCACCACTACTCCTGTTACCAACCCCCTTATTGTTTTGTGATCGCCAAAAATTCTTTTGCCTCGCCATTTTAACCCGCCATCAATCGGTGCGGTCCATTTTGGCCACACCTTGGCCACCAATGGTGGTACCATGTTGGCCACTCCTGCCGGCGCCAACCACCAAATTAAACGTAACAGTTCCATGTATGCAGTATAACGCTTGGGTGCTCCACCCTGATTGGTTTGATTATTTCACTGCTTGGAATTTCCTTGTAGAGACGCACCGCGGTGCGTCTCAATTCGGATATTAATTTTTGGGCTTTAGATTTTAGTGTTTAGAGTTTTTTTACTTTATATTCCCCAAGTAATTCCATCACCAACATCGCCAGTACCACATCATAAATTGCCCCTATTTGTTCAAAATAAAATTTAAACACCGACACCAACAATATATTTACATACAACCCATATCTAAAAAGTCTCAGTGCTCTCAACCGTTTCTGCGACCACCACCATCTAGCTCCGAGCAAAAATAAAATTGCCACTACTGTCTCAAAAATTATTTTTAGTGCCATCATGTCAAAGTTTTTATTTTCCATCGTCAACCATAAATACATATCAACAATTCTGGTCACACTATAATAAATCGCATACAGCCACAAGCTTATTTGTACCAATTTCTTCGATACCACCTTCCCCACCATTGGTTGTAGCCAGCCTTTTGCCATTTGCCAACGATTATTAACTTTCCGATCACTTTTAGCTCTGATTTCTTTGATCATCCTTTCCATCGCCATTGCCGAGGTTCTTTCATTCTTGTTGCCGGTTAATTTTAGCTCTGTCAGTTTAATCAACATTTCTCTTTTTTCTGACACTTCCAAATCGTTTTCTCCCACCTCTTCCAAATTTCTAAGTATTGAATAAAATACTTCCTTGTCAGTTTTTTTAGTCTGTCTATCCAAATATTTATAAAACAAAAAAATCAACACAAACGACACGTATATAAATATGAATGCTGGTCTGAACCAGTAATAATTGTCTCTGGTCAAATATTTACCGATTTCATCAATAAATAAACCAAATCCAACTCCAAACAAAACAGCCATATTTTTTAGTATTCTTTGCCC
>JAGORQ010000003.1 GCA_018062705.1 Candidatus Shapirobacteria bacterium | reverse complement strand
TTTGAAGAGTTTTTGACTTGGTAGAATCGGCAACGATATTTTTGGAAATTAAATTGGTGGTGGAAAGTAGGCCAGAAGTAATTTTGGCGACTGATAGGTTGGCAAACTCACCCAGCCGAGTAATCGGTTGGTTAAATGAATCAGAAATTGAGTAAGTGGCCGTTTCGAGCTCGTTTTTGGTAGCAGAATAGCCAAGTGAAGCGAGTGTTTGGTCGGATACATTTTGGTTGACATTGACTTGGCCTAATTCAGTAATGTCGAGAGCTGGCAGGCTATTTTTAAGTTGATTTATTTGAATTTGTTGCTCTTTGACACCTTGAGCTAAGACAAACTGAAGCTCGTCGCGGCGCAAGTTGAGATGGCCTTCTTGGTCGGTGTAGACCCAGGTGGGAAATATTTGCTGAACTTCCTGAGCAATCATACCGTAATGAACCTCATCGTCGAGACCGGTTTCGGGATTCCAGCGATAGGTGACAGGGTTGAGTTGCATTAGCTGGGCTAGGGCATCAGTTTGAGGAGTAATATCGTGCTTGAGACGACGATCAGACCAGGCGGTTTGGAAAGCGCCGAAGGCGTATAAATTGTTGTTGCCGGAATTGACGCCAAAGCGGAAGGTGGTTGTGCCTTGGTCGGCAACACTAAAATGGAAGAGAGTGGCACCAATACCCATGGTGGTAGCGCCAACCGAGACGTTACCGGAATTATTGACATTTAGGTTGGGGGAGCCAGACCAGCCAAGTGAGGCGACGATGGTACTACTGGAAACTCCTAGATATTGGGTGCCGGAGCCGTCGTAGATACGGAGAGATTCAAAACCAGTGGGATAGAGGTAAGAACCACCGTCTGTCCAAGGATTGGCAAGGTTGGTAAAGGCGGCGCCGGTAACATCGAGCTTTAAGTTTTGAGATTCACCAGTATAGTTGTAGAGTCGGATATTGTTGGTATCGGCTTGTTCGATGCGGAAACCAGTTTGACCAAGCCAAGTGATTCCGTATTGAGTCAGATAGGTATTGGTACGAGTAGAAGTACGGCCGAAATCAAAACGGACTTTGAGGCTGGAACCTGAGGCGGCAAAGGTACATGCATACTCTCTTTCGGGAAGAGCGGTGACAGTATTGGTGTTGACTAAAGTGCAGACCGCGTAGCTACCTCCACCATCGACTGAGGCACGGACGGTCATGGTGGAGCCGGTGTCGGAAGCGTCGAGGTAAGGTGATGCCCAGATGACGGCAGAGCCGATGGCTTTGGGCAGAGTGAAGGTTTTGGAATAAAAGGAGCCGGTGGTGGCGGTAGCATAATCGTCGGCAGAATAAGTGCGGGCGCCGGTGGTGGCTGAGGCGATTAATTCTAGGTTGTAACCAACCCCGAGACCAATGGTATTGTTGTTGGTGGGAGCAGGTCCTCCGGCGGGGACATTGGCGGCGGTAATATATTTTTTGACAGTGGTGTCGGAGTTTAAATCGATTTTGCTGACAGCGCCGTTGGTAGTGTCATTACTCCCGACGTAGAGGTATTGGTTATTCCAGTCTGGTTTAGCATCACTAATAGTGTTGGTTGCACCACCAAGTTGTTGGTTTTTGTTGGCTGCACCACCAGCAAGAGTGGTTGAATGAGACTGAAGTGCGCGAGAACCTACTTCAAACATATTTTTAATTTGATTGTAGGTAAGAGCGGTTGCGCTTATAAATGGTTCATCGATAGCACCATTAAAGTAACGGCTAACATCAGTTCTGGCTCCGATTTGGAAATCACTAGTGGAATCAGTAACTTGAGTACCAGTTTTCGTGGTTGAAGACCCAACATAGTAGCCATCGACAAAGATGCTGATTGTAGTGCCATCATAAGTTCCGACAATGTGGTGCCATTGATTGTCAGCAATAGATCTTGTTGCATCGGCTTTAATGTATGCGGTGTTTGCGGTATTGATCAATGTCATGCCAGGAACACCATTGACAGTGTAAAGCTCATAAGCATATTGGCCGGAGGCTGTGCCTTTACTCATAATATCTTGAGTACTGCTTGCGTTCGAGGTTTTTATCCATGCACCTAGTGTCCATGAACCAGATCCAGGATCTAGCTTGGTTGTACCACCACAGACAGCGTCAGTACAGGATAGATATTGAGTGGTTCCATTTAATGAGACTCCTATTCCACGAACACCAGAAATTGTTGTGGCTACACCATTGTTAGTAAGTGGAATGGCAGTGATACCAATATCAGTTAGACCAAGTGAGGTTCCGCCTACCGATAGTGGCCACATTCCTCTTACGTTGCCATAACGACTTTCGGAGATATAATCTTTTGAATAATATTTGACCGAGCCAGAATTTTCCTCTGCACCATCAGTAGCCGCATTAACAACAACATTTCCTTTTCCTTGGACTTCTTGGATAACCGAAACACCACTATTGGTACCAACGTAAATTGTGTTAGAAATACCATCGGCGGTGGAGGTGCCTGGGGTGACCGTGAGTGTGGTGACTTGGGTAACACCGACGGAAGTGCCTAAAATTGTAGGATAGAAAAAGCCGTTGGTATATCCTGTTATTCCGGTTCCGATATTGTAGACTCCACGGCTATAATTAGCAACAGCAACCTCTGAAGTTACTCCATGAACACCGTAATACATTCGAATGTTGCTAGCACTTGTGCCAACATTGTTGTTGGCTAAATATAGTTGGTTACCGGCGAAGGCAGCTTTGCTTTGCCATATTTGGGAGACAGCAACACCGTTATTGGACATGACATGAGCAACTGTGCCATTGGTTTCGTTGATTATGCTAGTGCTACCACTAGTAGAATTGCCGGTAGCGACAGCTAAGAATTGTTTGGGTGATACAGTGCCGGTTGCAGTCCAGGTATAACAATAGTTCCACCCGTTAGCAAATACGGCTGATGGTGCCCACATATTGATTGTGTAGCTGTTCTCATCGACACCCGAAGGCAGTGCGTTAACAGCAGTGGTGGCATTATTAAAGCTACAGTCGGATAGTTTTGATGGAGCAGAATTTGTCCAGCCTGCTATTTGGGTGACGACATTCGGGATCGAATTGAAAGTATAAGGTAAATTTACTGCCTCACTGACGTTGGACGTTCCGTTACCAGCAACGTATCCCCAACCAGAGGTGGTCGTTTCCTGAGTTGGGGCGTTTGGTATAACCGCAACATCAATGTCATTTGCTGAGGATGAAATCACCATTACTCTTGAGTTGGTGTTGGTTAATGATGAAGCGGAGTTTCGTTGTGAGATTGTTCCGTTATATGTTGATGTTGCTGAAGAATTGTACTGTGTTCCTACATCAGTGGCGAAGTTAGCCATATGTACCCAAGTGTCTGACCCGATATAGAATTTACCATTAAGAATTTTGGCCGTTTTGGGAATAGTGTTGGCAGGTAAGAGGTTGTTAGTCGCCGAAGTAAATCTCATCCAAAGTTTTTGGGTGTCAGCATCAATTATCTCAATTGAACCAGAGCCGGTAGTGCCATCAGTGACAATAATACTTTTTTCAGGAAAAGTTGTCAAAGAACCACGAGTTGAGCTGCTGGGTTCGGTGACCCAAGAGGCTATTTTGAAAACATCTCCGGTGTTGTAAGTGGTGTTGGTAAAAGTGAGGGTGATTCCATTTGCTGTTCCTGTGAGTGTACGTCCGACCCCGGCCACAAAGGTAGTGCCGGTTTGTGAATTGCCATTGTTGTCTGTCCAATCAAAGGTAGTAGTACCTTTCATGGTGATATAAATGGTACGGGCATTAGTGGTGCCAACACCGTAGGTGCCGGAAACCTTGATTAATGAACCATTATAACTAGTGGTTAAATTGGGGTTTTTTTGAGGGATGGTTGAGTTTTGACTGAAGGCTTGTTGGAGATAACTGCCTGATGCACCAACTGTGAGGGTGACACCATTGTACCAGTTTGGATCAATTCCCAGTTCAACTTGGACGTTTGGTTTGGAGTCACTGATATTGCGGTCGTAATAAAAGGTGGAATTGATGGTGCCACCGCCTAAAAAGACATGATTGTCGGTGTCGCTGGTGCCGGAACTTAATATTTGACCGCCCATAAGACCAACCCGACCAGATTGTTGGCGATTGGTCAGGGTCATATAATTGCTAGAGCCGTTATCACCTTTTTGGTAGTCATCAGTAACAGTGGTGGTGCTTGAATCTAATTTTGTACTGTCTTCAAAGGTGTCAAAAAGTAAACCCGAACTAGTTAAATTATCTAATCCAACATTGGTCTCGTTACCTGGTTTGTAAAGATTGATTTCATTATGATAGATACCTTTTTGAGTATCTTTGCCCTCCCAAGCGATAGCTGGTTTGTAGGAACCGTCGAGGAGCTTCCAAGTAGATTGGGAGTTTACCCAGGCAGTAGTAAGGAGGTCGTTGGTGTTTTGGTTGTGAGCGACGGTTAAAAATGAACCGTCAGCGACAGTGGCGTTGGTATTGGAATAAAGTGTGCCACCGCAATCGGACCAAACAGAGCCATTGTAACAACGGAAGGTGTTGGTATTAGTAGCAAAGACGATTGATCCGGCACCGACGGCAGTTGGGGTAGTGGTATAGACTCCCACCTTGAGTTGACCATTCAGGAATGTGTCGGTTAGTGAAGTTGAACCGCCAACACTAAGAGCATAAACTCCAGGTGCGGTAGAGCCAATACTAACTTTGCCATTGACTGAGAGGTCGGCAATCCTAGCTGAAGAACCAACATTAAGTCTGTATGGTCCGGGGAAAGTACTACCAATGGCGACTTTACCGGCAAAGTAGGCGTCGGTGCCACCCATAGTACCACCGACATTAAGAGTATAGACACCGTTTAATGCTGTTGTACCTATGGATGCTTTGGTGGTGGAAAAACTGGTAATAAAACCAGAGGCACCAACGTTAAGAGAATAAACATTTTGAGCAGTGGTACCGATACTAATTTTCCCGTTGACAGAAATATCGCCAATCCTAGCTGAACTGCCGATATTGAGTGCGTAAGGTCCTGGAAAGCTAGAGCCGATGGCCATTTTGCCAGTCAAATAAAGATCAGATCCGCCGGTGGTGCCACCGATATTTAAGGCGTAAACTGCCTTAGTTGAACCAATTCCTAATCGGGTGTTTATCATAACGTCACCACTAACTTGAAGGCCATAGGTAGGATTAGTAAGCCCAATACCGACTTTGCCATTATTGTTGATAAACAACACATCAGACCAGTTTATTGTCTGACCGGTGGCGGTGGAGCCAATATTGGTGGCAATCGAAAAACCATTACTAAAACTTTTTAGTCGGGTGGATGATGTGGCGGTGATGGTGAGTTGGTTAGAACCGTTTGTTTCTGAATTGTAAACTATTGAGCCGTTACCATGAAGCGAAAGTGAACCAGTAGTTGTGGTGGTATTGCCGGGATCGAGATAGTAGCGAGCATAATCGTAAAGACCGGTAAATTTGGAAGCAGCAATTTCGCCATTGACATGGAATTGGGTTTGAGGGTCGGCAGTGTTGACACCAATCCTACCGTTTGAACCTATAAAAAAATTGGCGGTATAAATACTAGTTAATTGGGTGGCACCGACTCCAGGTGCCGTATTGACGTAGGCAAATGCAGGTGAGGTTGAGTTGATACCAGTGATAACTCGATTGGTGCCATTGGCCCAGAGAACTATACGACCAATATCAGAAGAACTGAAAGTTGATCCAACAGCGGAAACCAAGGTTGAGGCAACATCGGAAATACTGCTACCAATTCTGGCAAAGGTTAGATTGCTCTCAGTTCCGGTAACACTAAAATCGTGAAAGGGGCTCGTTAGGCCAACTCCAACATATCCATCATGGTTAATAACTAGGCTGACTGATCCGCCAAGACCGGCATAGGTTAAGTCAAAGTTGCTGTTGCCAATAGAGGTGTTTTGGGTAAGAGTACTGCCTAATCTAATAACATTGCCTGAGGCAATAGTTATGCCGTTGCCGGCGGTGTAGGTAACCGAAGGTAATGTGCCTTGGGTGATTACGCCGGTAGAGCTAATGTAAAGTACGGTGCTACCGGTACCAACTGGGGTGCCAGTTAAGCTGAGTGTGCCACCAATTAAGGTGTTACCAACAACCGTCAATGAAGTTCCAATTCTAACCGCACCAGCAGTAGACAGCCCAATACCAGCAGATGATAAAGCTAAGGAACCAAACTGAACATTGGCAGCAGTATCGATGTTTTGTGGTAGAGATAGGGTAACTGCACCTGTAGGATTAGAAGCAGTGATTTGATTAGCAGTGCCAAGAATGGAGGTGACACCAATGTTGGCAAAGGAAATAGAGGTACCAATTTGAGAAATTGAGATACCAACACCATTAACAAAGTTAACACTTAACCCAGAGGTGACTGGTGTAGTAGCACCACTATTACTTCGGAGACCCCAATTGTTGTAATTGTCATAAGTGCCAGAATCAAAGGCCATGGTACCCAGAACTCGACGAGAGACAGTTCCAGTTGAAGCATCGATAAATAAGGCTGAAGTGCCGGTACCAACAGGGGTGGCGGTGAGAAAGAGTGTACCTCCAATATCAACGTTGCCATTCACATCGAGTTTTTGGGTAGGTGAAGAGGTGCCAATACCGACAAAACCACTTGGACCAATTGACAGACCAAGTGTATTGCCTAAACCTAAAAATGAGAGAGTGAAGTTGCTAGTACCAATCTGGGAGTGTTGAGTTAAGGTGCCACCGAGTCCGATGATGTGAGTTCCGGGATCGTTCAGGCCGTTTTGGAATGCATAAGTTGTGCCGACTCCAGTGTTAAAAAATCCTTGGGTCAAGACTCCTGAAGAGTTAATGTAAACAATTGAGGTGCCAACACCAACCGGTAGGGAGGATAAGGTAACACTGCCACCGACTGATAAATTGGAGCCAACCGTCAATGAAGTTCCAATTCTAACCGCACCAGCAGTAGACAGCCCGATACCAGCAGATGATAAAGCTAAGGAGCCAAACTGAACATTGGCAGCAGTATCAATGTTTTGAGGTAGAGAGAGAGTAACTGCACCGGTAGGATTACTAGCGGTTATTTGATTAGCTGTACCAAGAATGGAGGTGACACCAATGTTGGCAAAGGAAATAGAGGTACCAATTTGAGAAATTGAGATACCAACACCATTAACAAAGTTAACACTTAACCCAGAGGTGACTGGTGTAGTAGCACCACTATTATTTCGGAGTCCCCAATTGTTATAGTTGTCATAAGTGCCAGAATCAAAGGCCATGGAGCCAAGCATTCTTTTGCTAATATTGCCACTAGTGTCGATTAATAGTGCAGTAGTCCCGGTTGAGACAACTGTATTGGTGTTGGAAAGATTTAGGGTACCGCCAATTGTTAAGTTACCAGCTGTACTAAGTGAAGTACCGACGCGGAGACCGCCGGCGGTAGACAAACCCGTACCAATTGATGATAGAGATAAGGAACTAAATTGGACTGAGGCGGCGGTGTCAATATTTTGGGGTAAAGAAAGAGTGATGGCCCCAGTTGAACCGGAAGCAGTTATCTGATTGGCAGTGCCAAAGATGTTGGTAACACCTGTATTAATTACAGTAAGTGAAGTGCCAACCAGAGAAGTATTGATACCTCCACCTGACCCAATTGCTAAGGTAACACCAGTAGTAATGTTTGCTTGGGTGCCGGAATTTGACAATACCCATCGTTGGTAATTGTCGTAAGGACCAAAGACACCTTTGGTAACTTGATTGCTGGCATTTAGATAGAGAATGGTTGTACCAGTTCCAACTGGTGTGCCAGCTAGAGTTAGTGTGCCACCTACATTTAAGTTGCCACCGATACCAGCATCACCAGTAACATCAAGTTGATAGTTGGGTGAAGAATTGCCGATTCCGACCCAACCAGAACTTGATTGGGATAAACCGATGCTGTTGCCCAAACCGAGAAACGATAATCCGAAACTACTTGTGCCAATTTGAGTATGTTGAGTTAAAGTTCCTCCAATTGAAATAGTGTTGGTAGATCTGGTGAGGCCGTTTTGAAAAGTTAGTGGTGATTCGTAAGGACCAAAGGTACCTCGAGTGACTTCATTGTTTGAATTAATATAAAGAATGGTGGTTCCGGTGCCGACTGGTGTACCGGCAAGGATAAGCGTGCCACCAACTGATACATTGCTAGCAGTAGAAAGACCAATACCTGATGCAGATAGATAGAGTGATCCAAACTGAACATTGGCAGCAGTATCGATGTTTTGTGGTAGAGATAGGGTAACTGCACCTGTAGGATTAGAAGCAGTGATTTGATTAGCAGTGCCAAGAATGGAGGTGACGCCGATGTTACTGAAGACATTACCGGAAGACAAACTGATACCAGTACCAGCGGTGTAAAGGAAGGAAGAGGAGTTTAGTCCGTCTAATAAATCGGCATTGAGATTAGTTACGAGAAAGGTTGAGCCGATGGCGAGTGATCCACCAATGCTGACTGAGCCGTTGATGTCTAATTTTTGGGAGGGGCTGGAAGTGCCGATGCCAACGTTTCCTGACGAGCTTTGGGCTAGACCTAGACTGTTTCCCAAACCGAGGAATGCCAAAGAAAAATTACTGGTACCAATTTGAGAGTTTTGAGTAAAAGTGCCGCCGAGTCCGACAATTCCGGAATTATTTGTTAGTCCGTTGGTAAAGGAGTAGGTGGTGCCGGTACTAGTATTGGTGAAAGTAAGAGTATTGCCTATAAGTGAGATTGATAGACCGGCGCCAGCAGCATAAGAGAGAGTGGTGCCGGAACTAATAGTGGTGTTGCTGGTACCGACATTGGCAATCCAGCGCTGATAATTATCGTAAGTACCAGAGTCAAAAGCCATAGATCCGAGTACCCGACGAGAAACTGCTCCAGTGGAGGCATCGATAAACAAGGCGGAGGTGCCCACCCCGACTGCAGTGCCTGACAAAGTCAATGTGCCACCAACTGAAGTATTACCGTATGAGTCGACGGAAAAGCGAGAGGCGGTTTGGGTAGTGCCGACGTCATAGTTATTAAAACTGACAAAGTTGTAACCACGATTGTCATTGTTGATACTAGCGTTGATAATGTTACCGGCAGCAAAATTGGCGTTGGTAATGTTGATTAAACCGCCGTTACTGGGTGAGGTACTACCAAAAGATAGATTGAGTTGGCCACCAGCATCAGGGGCAATGGTAATATTGCCGGCTGATCCGGAGCCAGTTTTTAGAAGCATGGCCTGACCCTCAATACCTAGAGTGCCAGAATTGGAAATTATTGAAGGGCTTGTTTCACCTAGATTAAGATTACCAGAGCCGTCGATGACCATCACTGTGTTTTTTAAACCGCTAGCAGAAGGAGGCAGGCCTTGCAAAGTTTCTGAGTTGAGAGCGTAACCGACAGTGGCGATAGGCTGGCGAGGGTTCATGGTCTCACCACCAGCAGTAATTTCTAAGTAGACGTTTTGATTTTCAGAGAAGACTGTAGAGGGGATTTCAGTGCCATGACTTGAACCTATGACGACAGAAAAAATACCATTGGTGTCGGGGACGACGGTTTGACTGTTGCCAATATTTGAGTTGTAAAGTTCAGTACCGCCAATACTATTGTTGAACAATTTGAAGACAATCCCGGTAGAGCTGGTGATAGGGTTACCAGCCGAATCAGTAAGTCGACCCTGAAACGAAAGAATACGCCCGGGACGGACAGGGGAGGCGGCAGTTGAAAATGCCAGATTTTTGGTAGAACGGACAATTGTTTGATAATAAAGTCCGAAACCTAATCCAGTGAAAATTAAAGCTACTAAAGCAGTAAGGATATAGCCAGTCAAGAAAGATTGTTTGGCGGGTTGAGGATTGATGGTGGGCAAAGAGGATAAAGTTGGGGTTTTGTGAAGATCAACTTGGAGTGGAGAAATTTGATCAAGATAGCCTTTTTTGACTAAAAATTTTTGAAACGATGTGAGCGAAGATTGTTTCCGTTTTAGACTGGAGAGCGAAAGACCCTCTGTCTGTTTTAGACGAAGGTACTTTTCAAAATTAGACTGGTTAAATATTGCTTTAAGATTCAGAGTTTAGCCAATTGATATATAAGTTAACATCATTGATGTAGTTTTTTATAGTTGAATCAGAACTTTTGTGTTTAATTAAATATTGGGAAAATTCGGTTAAAAGATGTTTTAGGTCGGTTTGAGGGGTGGCTTCAATTTGGTGTCTAACTTTTTTGAGAGGGTTTTGGGAAATGATGTTTTGAGAAATGCCAAATTGGCAAAACTGGTTAAGAGATGCTAAGTAGCGGGGGTAGTTAATATCGAAGGATATTTGCGACAAATAGTTTGATAATACTGAGTCTAAAAAAATGTGGGCAACATTCGAGCTGGGACCAACAAAATCAAGATAGCGATTGATATCGGTGACATAGTTTTTGACAGTTGACTCGGTGTATTTTTTGGAAATAAGCCAGGTGCGAAAAGATTGAAGCATGTTAGTTCCAGAGCCAAGCGAAGGCGGCGGTAATAATTAAGAACGGAGTTAATCGTTCAAATAGCGGTAATAATCTTTTAGATTCAAAATTAGATAGTTTATACATGTTTATCTGAATTAATTAATATATTAATTAACTATCTACTATTAGGAAAATGGTGTCAAGCAGGAACAAAGAGGTAGAAGTTGTTGTAGTTTGATAGTATACATAGCTTACTAATTTTACCGAAAAGTATTGCGGTTATTTTTCACTTTAGTTTACACGAGCACTTTGTCTACTATCAATCTCATGTTAACTAGTCTAATTAGTATTTTAAGACGACAGTTGGTAAATTATTTGTGCGGTTATGTGCGGTAAAGATAGTTTGATATTAAATGATGGTATACTGTCCCGTTTATTAGGTGTTTTAACTAAGATAAATATTTCCAGTTAAGTTCGAGCATTTAGTCGATTGGTTTTGTTGGTGGTTAGGGATTTGAGACTGATATAGTTTTTGCTCAGAGAGAAAGACATTAGAAAGGTGCTGGAATAGGCGGAGTTTCGGAAAATATATTTTTAGATCGTTTTGGTTGAAAGTTCTAGGTTATTTGTTGGTAGAAATCACTAGCAGTCAAAATTGAAATATGCTATGATTGGCTATGAAGCCAACAACCAAAACTTATTTGATTGGATTTTCTGCTGTAGCAGGTTTGGTGTTGATATATTATGTGGCGACTGTGTTGGTGCCACGAACTTTGGTCACTTTTACCAAGGCTGCACCATCTCAAACAGTGTCGGTGAAGAGCTCTTACGTTTTGGGTGAGAAAATATTAGCCCGGGCTGATGGCACTGACAAATGTTTGGTAAATGTTTTTGTCCTGGATGCCAGTGGTAAGGGTATTCCAGGAAAGCTAGTCTCTATGGGTGGGATAGAGGGTATTAAATCAAAATCGCCGATTACAAATAGTGAAGGTAAGGTTGTTTTTGAGGTGGTATCAAAAGTAGAGGGACAGTTTACATTAACAGCTCAGGTGGCTGGCGTTCCATTAGCAAGAGAAGTAAGGGTTACTTTTAGAAACTAATAAAATATTAGCTTTATTTTTTGAGGGATTTTTTTGTTGTTAACCGAGGCTTCTATAAAATAGGTGCCGGTCGTTGGAGTGTGAAGGTCAAACACAGCCTTACCAGTTTCATCAGTGTAAGGTTGAACAGGGTTCATTTGAAGTGATTGGGGGTAGATCAAGTCAACTTTTTGGTTGCCAACACCCAGGCCTCGACCGTCTAGCAAAAAAGCGGTGATGCGAATTTGCTCTTGATTGTCGGCAAGCGCTTGGAGTGGTGAGGCGAAAAGGTATGAATTTTCAAGGACAATAGGAGAAGAATTGGATGAAGTGGCTTTACCAAAGAAGACTGTGGTACGAAAAACTAATAAAAGTGAAAAAAACAAAGCAACCAAAAGAAAGATTAGGATGTAGAGACCATTGTTACTATTGTGTCTATTTTGATACTGTTGATCTGGGTTTTGGTCCATACTGTTTTGAATATATCAAATAGATAATTATACCGATAATTAAGGTTAAAAATATAAAACTGATTATTTGATATTGATTGGCTATCCAAAAAAGATACCAGAGAGAAGGGAGTTTGTAGAGGAGGGTGTTTGATTTGGGAGAAGCAAATTCTTGATAAAAAACGCTAGCGTAAACTCGATAATCACTAGAATAAGTGGTAGGTAAACTAAGTGAGTAGGTGCCGTCTGCTGAAGTGGTGGTGGATATTTTGGGGAGAGAGAAAGCTAGGGCTGAAGGAAAAATTGAGGCGTGGTGAGAGTTTTGAAAGAAATAAATGTCTACTGTTGAGTTGGGGATGGCTAGAACACTAATAATTGCTGTACTGTTTGGTTTAATAGTCGAGGTGTCGAGGGCAACTGTAGGAGGTAGTAATATGGGGCCAATATTGGTGTGGTAGTTGGTAGATGGAGGTGGGGGGATACACACTGGAGTGGTGCGAATTTGGGCCACATTAATCGAAGTCAGGCAAAGATCTGAAGGGTTTTTGGGAAGTATGGTTTTATCAAAGACAAACTCTCCGGTATCATTGCTGTAAGTAACAGCAAAAACCCGAGGCGAATTTAATTCGACTCGACTGTTGGGTGAAGTGTAGCCATGAATGGTGACTCGATTGATGCCAATAGAGGCGGATATGGCGACAGATTTCTGTGAAGAAGAAGCGATAGCCTGGAGAGGAAAAGGATTTAAGAAGTAAGATTTAAGATTTAAGAATAAGACCAGGACGACGAAAATCATAAATCTACTTTTCTAGCGGTCTTTATATTTTTGTTTTAATTTGGCGAGTTCTTTTTCAAGCTCTTCAACCTGAGTGTCGGTTGATTCTGGAGGGGGAGTTTGACGCTGACGGACCAGAATAAAGATGGTGACAATTAACGCTAAGGCTACTAAAGCGAGAGTAATTAGTCTCCAGGGAATTACCCAGAAGAATATGGTGGCAGTCAGGGCTTGGCCAGTGGTGCCATAGCCAGCATTGAGGGTGGCGGCGTAACGACCAAACAACCATTTGCGAGCTAGAGTGTTGGTGAACTCGCGACTGGTTTGGGGAAAGATGTTGGTATTGGATAGAGGGAGCGAAGCGGTACGACCACCAAATAGGTTTTTGATGTCAACACTACCAATTGGGGCAATATGAATATCTGACAAATTGGTGATATTGGTTTTAAAGTCGACAGGTCCATATTCGGAAAATTTGGGGGCGGTAAAATCTTTGACTAGGGCTTTTTCAGTAATATCTCCCGGCACGGTGATGTACACGAGGGTGCCAACATTGGTTTGAATGACAGAGCCGGTGTCGTTTAAAACAGCCTCATTTTTGGGACTGTGAAGTACCATGGCATAGTGTCCACCAGGAAGAGCTTCTTCTGGAGCAATGACAGTCAACATTAATGATTTTGTTTCACCGGGATCAAGGCGAAAAGAAGAGGGGGAGACACTAATCCAATTGCTGGATGCCCAACGATTTTGGGTTGAATCTCCTTCAATTTGAATGGGGGTGCCGGCATCGTCGGTGACGATAAAATCACGAGCAGATACTGTAATGCTTCTTACATTCTTTGATTCGTTTCTAATTTTAATTTCTTTGGTGACTACTTCACCAGGTTTGACTGTGAGCTCGAGGCGGGGAGGAATGGCGCTCAAACCCAATGCGCTCTGCGCGTTGACCGTTTGAGTAAATTTCAAATTCCAAAAAACAAATTCCAAACAAAATACAAATAACAATTTCCAAGTTCCAATATTTTTTTTATTTTGACTAATATGTTTCATTTGTGATTTGGTAATTGGTAATTGTTTGGAAATTGTAGATTTGTGATTTGTAAATTTAGTTTAGAAGGTAGAAGTGGCAGTGTAAACAAGTTTACTCTCATAATTACCAGCTTGTTGAGTAGTGGAAGCAGTTAGACGGTAGCAGATATAGGCTCGTTCAGTGGCGGTAGGCACACCGGTATTTTTCATTATTTCTTGGGCGTTGCTGGAACCGCTGCCGAAAGGACGGTAATTGCCATAACTAAAAATTGGGTTAGTAACATTGATATTGTGCATGGTATAGCCCCAGCCGGAGGCAGTATAAGTAGTCCAGCTAGTTCCAACTCCTGAGGCAGTGCAACCATTACCACCGCAATCAGTGTTGGGAATAGTGGTACCATCGGCAATATTACGCATCGGTGAATCTTCATAAGCAGTGACAACATAACCACCGTCTGAGTTGGTAACACAAGAGAGACGTTGGGCCAAATCGTTGGCAGATCCGAGGGCGAGTGATCCATAAGAAACTGCTGTGGCGGTGGTATTGCCGGCTGGGGCGCCAAAAGCACTTAAACCACAAGGGGTGGCACCAACACCAACGCCGGTAGCGTCGATAGTGAAGGTAAGAGTCGGGTCGACAGTGGCAGTAACACGAACAGCTTCGACAACAGCAATTTTTCCTTGAAGAGTGTCAGAGGAAATTAATGTTTGGGAATTATCTAAATGACGCAGATAGAAAGTGTAGACATCGGCGTTACCTTCAGTGTGGGCGTTGGCAGCCGATGGGTTAATTAGCTGACTACCGGTGGCGAGGTCGCGTCCGATAGAGGCTGAGTAGCCGACACCAACTTGATTGGTACCACCAACTCCAAGCGAACAGGTGATGACATGGTAAGAACTGCCATCAACCACTGCGGTGGTGCCAACACTATAAGCAGTAGTAGTACCTATACCCCAGTTGGGACAAGTGACGTCGGTAACCTTAAGTCGTGTACCCAAACCTACTGTGGTGCCGCCAACATCTTGACCTAAATCGAAGCCTTGTTGGTCGGGTGTGCCGTCGTTATATTCCTCTCCAGCACGACTGGTGGCTTTGATCAAAAACTGCCAAAAACCGCCGGTTGAATTTGATTGAGGAGTAAAGGTGATCGTGTGAATAGCTGAGCGGGTGGCGATAATGGCTGCACCAACAAAGGTGTTGCTTTGACCCAGGCCGGTGTTGATTTGGAAAACGCCAGTATTGGCAATGTCTTTGACGATGTATTTGGTGGTAGGACCGGTAGAACCAGCACCAGCGCCAGTAGTACCAATAGCAATGGTGTCGCCGACGAATAGGTTGTTAGTAGTGATGTTTGGTTGAGTGCCAGAATCAAGATTGATGGTAAGAATGGACGAACCTTGACTATTGCCAACTCCTAGACGGCCAAAGTAGGACAGTTGAGAATTGCTCAAAACGTCCTTGACGTTAGTGGGTGGGGCAGAGACTAATTTTTTTGGATGAATAGCCAAATAAACACCGGACATTAAAATTGCTAGTACAACCAGTTTTATCAGGCTCGATTTCATTAATTAGGTGTATATATTTCTATACAATTAAAGATATAGCGTGGTGATGTAGGTGTCAACTGGAAGAAAGTTGTTTTTTGATTGATTTTTTACGTAGTAATAAGTAACCGATAGAGGTTAGAAAAATAATCGAAGCCACCACTGTATACGGAAACACATAAAAATTAATTGACAGTGGGGTGGATTTGATGGGGGAGTTGAGCTCGAGGGTGGCAGTGTAGAGGCCGGGCCAATAGGGTGGGGAGAGGGTGCAGTCGATTTGAGTATCTTTGTCTTGAAGACAATTAATTGATCGGGAATTTTGAGCTAGAATATTGTGAGGAAAGAGTTTTAATTCTTTGATAGTGGCACCGCCTTTGGTGACAGTGATTTTGCCATCGGTTTTGAAAAAGTGGGTCGAGGTGTTGGTAATTTCACCGGAAATATTAATTTTAGGAAAAAACGTGTCGATCAGACCAGGGAAAACATTAAGTTGGCTGACGGTGGCAGTTTCGGGATAATTTTCGGTGGGGGAATAAGATAAAAGCAAATGGGAGCCGATTTTGGCTTGAGCCAGGGCCTGATTATCAGAGCCACCAAGAGAGCCACTCTGGTCTTGAGTGAGGAAAAAAGTGTAATAAGAATCGATTGGTTCAGAGTTGGGGTTGGATTTTATTTTGAGAACGAGCTGGCGTTTTTCGCCAGGTTTGAGGGTAAAATTTTGGCCAAGTTGCAGGTCGGAATTACCCAATGAAAATTGGAGATCGGAGTTGGCAGTTGCATTTTGATAATCAACAGAACCATCAGTGCCTTTGGGGACCCAGGGTTCAACACTGGTTTTGAGAATCAAATTGTTTTGAGAATTATTGGTGGCAGTGTAGGCCTGAATAATAGTCGCGCCGGGTTTGACCAAATATTCGGCTTGTGCGGGACTGATTGTGAGATTAAAATCCATAGTTAAGATTTAAGACGTAAGATTTAAGAATAAAACAAAAAACATATTTTAATTTAGATTTAAGATTTAAGAAGTAAGATTTAAGAATAAAATATTATTTCAAATAAGATTTAGTTTTGGTAATTAGTCCCTGGAGGATTTGGTGTGCTAAATCTGCCTGTTTGATTATTTGATCGTATTCTTCACCAGATATGTAACCCAAGTCTCTTGAAGTAATTAATTGGTTTTTTATTTCAGTTAGAGATCCTTGAGCTAAATAGTAAAACTGAATTTTTTCCTTGATCGATTGTCTGCCAAACCCTTCAGCAATATTACTGGTTATAGAAATTGAGGCTCGTCGCATTTGATCACCAAGCGCATATTTTTCTTCTTGAGGAAATTTTCTTAAAAGTTTGTAGACCATTAATACTAGTTGGTGACTTTCTTTCCAAGAAAATAAATCTGTAAAACTTTTTATTGTGTTATTCATAAATCTTAAATCTTACTTCTTAAATCTATGTATTAGTATTTAGGTATAGCAATAAAAGTAATTGCGTTTTGGTAAACGCCGGCAGATTGAATGCCGGAGATGAGGGATTTGTAGGTAACTTGGGCGGTGCGATTTTTGACTGGAGAATTTTCCGTCATAATAACCTGAGGTGTTTCACCGGCGAGAATATTGGCAAACTGACGATAATAAGTTGAGTCGGTAAAAATACCCGAGGTGCCGACGTGGGTAATCGCACCACTACTATTAGTTCCAAGTGTGTTGAAACCAAAACCATAAGCTGAAGAACTGGTCCAGACACCAGAACTAGTCTCGGAGCAGGTGTTGGAGTCGCACTTCGTGTCGGGAATGGTAGTGCCAGAGGAGAGTAGGGCTAGTGGGTGATTTTCGAGGGCGTATATTTCGTAACCATGACCAGAGGGGGTAGTAATGGTGAGGGTGTTGGTGGCAGAAGTGCCGACACCGGGCACCAAGGTGCCTAGGGGAATGGAAAGACTGCTGATTTGGAAAGAAAATTGATTAAAAGTATCGTAAATATACTGAAAGCCCGATTTAAGAGTGTAGCTGGTGGAGGTGTTGGCACCAGGAGCGTTTTGGCCAACGGTGTCGGTGAGGTTAAAGCTGGTAGAAGTTTTGGAACCAGAGGTGATATTAAAATTACCCCAATCGATGATGTAATTAGTAGAGGTGAAATGTTGCGCCCTGGCGGGCGGAGCATTAAGATTTAAGAAGTAAGATGTAAGAAGTAAGAATAAAACGAAAAATAATTTTTTATTCATTGTCCTGATCGCTAATTTCGGCGGATAATTTGGTGGCGGAATTGAGTAGGTTGTGGGCGCTACTTTTAATTTTTTTGAGATTTTCTTTTTGGGAGTGTGAAAGTGATGGGTCGGAGGCGACTTGGGAGGCGAGGTCGGCAATAGTGGTGATGCCAGTTTTGAACTTTAAATTGAGCCAAAGGAGGAAGTCGGTTTCGTCCTGGCTAATGGTTTTTTCAGTTTTAATTTTTTGAAGAAATTCATGGCCGGTGAACCAAACAAGTGGAGTGATGAGTAAAAGTGATAAAAGAGGGATCAGTGATAGAGGTGAGTTGAGCGATTGAGATAAAAGTAAAATTAGTGCCAGTGAATAGCCGAGAGTGACTGAGGGTAAATTTTGAAAAGCAATTAAAAATAAGGAAAAATAGGTGAGAAAAAAGGCAGGTGAATTGAGTCCGCCGGTAGAAAAAATAATCAAGTTGGTTAGTAGAGCGAGGAGGTATAGATAGATTTTTTTATTTTTAAAAAAAACTACAAAGAGGATGCCGACTAGAGCAATTAACTGAGGGGTAAAATTAACAAGTGGTGTTAGGGAAATGCCGAAGCCAAACAAAGCTGTTGAGGTAAGTAGGAAAATAATGATAAAAGCTGACACAATTAAGTGTAGCAAAGAAAGTGGTAAGATGAATCTATGTATGAAAGTTTACGAAAGGTAAACTGGGTTGATGGATTGCTAATTTTGGGATTGGCACTGGTAGTAATTGGTTTGGGAATGAGTTGGGCTGATAAATTTAAACAGACTGGTCAAAAAGTGGAATTGGTAAAAGGAAAAGTTACTCCAACCGGAGTGGGGCCGACAAAGATAGTCCAATTAACGGTGGAGGTGGCTGGTGAGGTAATCAAACCAGCAGTTTATAAATTAAGCGCAGGTAGCAGGATTAATGATGCATTGATTCTGGCTGGTGGTTTAGCTGCCAAGGCGGATAGGGAGTGGGTGGAGAGGAATATTAATAAGGCGGAGATACTAAAGGATGGGGAGAAAATATATATTCCAGAAAAAATCCAAACTCTAAACTCTAAAGCCCAAATTATTGAAAAAACGACAACTTCAAACATATTGGGGGTGAAGACGGAAATAATTAGCCTAAATACGGCGACGGTGGAAGATTTGGATACATTGTCAGGAATTGGGCCGGCATTGGCACAAAGGATTATTGATTATCGGGAGAAAAATGGGGGATTTAAAAATATTGAGGAGATAAAGCTGGTATCGGGAATTGGGGATAAAGTTTTTGAAAAGATTAAGGACAAATTGTCACTATGAATAAAGTTAAATACTTACTATCTTACCGATATGCCGAAATGATACATGATTTGACTATGGATTTTGTGGAAAATAATATTGACTATAAATCGCGAACTCGCGATCAGATGGAACAGGCAGCTAGATCGGGTAAACAAAATATTGTGGAGGGAGTGGGACAGGAACAAACTTCCAAGAAAGGACTAATAAAACTGCTAGGCGTGGCGAAGGCTTCTTTTGAAGAATTGCTAATGGACTATGAGGATTTTTTGAGGCAAAAAGGACTAAATCTTTATCAGAAAACAGATCCTAGGGTGACAAAATTTCGACAATTTGCTTATGAATTAAGCAACTTAAGAAACTTAGGTAACTTAGGAAACTTAATAAAAAGACCTAAGCTGACAGGAAAGCCCGAAGTGGATGCAAACTTTCTGTTGACTTTGTGCCATCAAGTGACTTTTTTGCTGGATCGACAAATTAAGGTAGAAATTGAGAAATTTGCCCAAGAGGGTGGGTTGACTGAGAAGTTATATTCTATTAGGAAAAATTACCTTGAAAATAAATAGCTGGCTAGTACTAGTTCTCGCTGTTTTTCTGATCTACAAGTTTGTAGACAAGAATAGTTTGATGGTAGTGATTCAGAGAAATCTGCCGTTTGAAGAGGCTGGATTACTAGGTGGAATGATACTGGGTGATCTAGGAAAAGCGGGTGCTGGTCTAAAAACAGAGTTGCAAAATAGTGGGCTAATTCATTTGGTAGTGGTGTCGGGAGCAAATGTGATGCTGTTGGCGACAATGACAATCGAGTGGTGGGCAAAATATTTGGGAAGACGGAGGGCAATTATTTTGGGGCTAATTTTGTTGGTTGAGTATACGTCTTTGGTGGGGTGGCAAATACCGGTGTTGAGGGCTGGTCTACTGGTATTAATAAAATACGGTGCCCAGCTAGTAGGGAGAAAATTTAATAAAAGCAGGGCGATTATATTGTTGGTTTTTATTATGTTTTTGGCTGATGTTAGGGTGTTAACTCAAGTTAGCTTCTGGTTGACAATGTTGGCATTTGGAGGAGTATTGTTAGCCGAAAAATCAAACAAAAAAGGTGTGGTGATAGAAACAGTAACTAGTTCTTTGTGGGTAACAATACTGATAACACCAGTGTTAGCTCTAGTTTTTGGAAAAATTAGTTTGGTGGGGGTGGCTACTAATTTGTTGGTAGTACCACTAGTGGAATTCTTGACGGTGATTGGAGGAATTGGGATGGTGACTGGGTTAAAAATATTTTTTTGGCTGGCTTTACCTGGACTAAAGTATTTGAGATGGGTGATTGAGGTAGGAGGAAGTGGGGTGGGGGTGATAGATATTAAATTTAATTGGATGATGCTAGTTGGATGGTACATCATCATAATTTATTTTTTATTAAAAAACAGAGCGCACTTGTAACCATAATTTTCCTCACTGCGCATCCCTTCGGGGATAAACCCCTCGGCGGTCTTGCTCGGAAAATTAGATTACTACGCGCGCTTTTCTGTTTTTTTAAATGAATACTAAATTTAAAATCATAATCATCCTTAGTATTCTGGTATTGGGAATATTGTGGTGGGTGTCTATGCCAGAGGAAAAGGCGAGAGTGGTGTTTTGCGATGTGGGGCAGGGAGATGGGGCGTTAATTATAAAAGGTGAGACACAGGTATTAATCGATGTTGGGCCAGATAATGGGCAAATGGAAAAGTGTTTGAGCCGGTATTTGCCGTTTTGGGACAGGGATTTGGAAATGATAATTGTTAGTCATTGGGATGCGGATCACAGTGGTGGACTAAAAGGTATATTAGAAAAATATAAAGTAGGAAGTTTGTATGCCAATCAATTACCGGCAGACAAGTTTGAACAAAAATTTTATTCGGCTGATTTACGCCAAGATGATTCATTAAGAATTAGCGGGATTGAGTTTGATGTAAGGTGGCCGGAGGAAATTAGTGGTGACAGTAATACTGACTCGGTGGTGATGGAGGTAAAGCTTTTAGACAAGAATTATTTGTTTACTGGTGATGCTCCGGTAGAAATTGAACAAAAGTTGGTTTGGCGAAACTTGATAAATAAAAATACTGACGGTGTTTTAAAGGTGAGCCACCATGGGTCGAATACAGGGACGTCGGAGGAGTTGCTGGATTATTGGAAACCTGGCGTGGCAGTAATATCGGTGGGGAAAAACAATAAATTTGGCCATCCAAATAGAGAAGTAATAGATAGATTGAAAACATCAGGAGTCAGGGAAATTTGGCGAACTGATTTAGATGGTGATTTTATGCCTAGTTGGTAGTTAAGTGTTTATAGATAATATTGGAGATGTTTTTGATGGTAGAGTTTAGTTTTTGAAAATCTTTTCCGCGGGTCATAATACAAACAAGATAGGGCTTTTTGGGTAGGTAGACTATACCGCAATCATGCATTTGTTTTTCGGAGGTTTCGATGTAGCTTCTTTCGCCAAATTTATGCGCAATAGTGACAACTGGAGGAACACTGGCAACAAGACCATCTGTGTATTTAATTTGACTTAATAGTTTAAGTGTTTTTTCAGACATTTCTTTTGAAAGATATGACGAGTTATAGAGAATTCGGAAAAAAGAAGCGTAAGATTTGACTGAGAGAATGTTGCCAGCTAAGTTGTTTGAGTCATTTTCTATGGTCACCCCCAAATCATTATAAGTAGAGGATAGTATTGTTGGATCAATATTTTTAATAAGTATGTCGTAGGCCTGGTTATCAGAGTAGATAATCATCTGATTTATTAGTTCATCGACAGTGTAGGTTTTTGTAGGGATGAGGGTGACTTCAGGGGGAACGTTTTGGTCATTGTGGTTAAAGGTGCTACCAACAGACAAAGTCTTTTGTAAAATAGTGTGATCTTTTTCAGCTAATTTGTAGTAGGTGACTAACAGAGGCACTTTAACCAGGCTGGCTGGGGAAAAAGCTTCGTTTTCATCGATACCAAACCAAGGTCCGTTGTTCATGTCGCGGTAGTAGACACTGGTATGGGTAATAGTGTCAGCCTTTTTTTGACTGTCGATGTAGTCAGTGACGTTTTTTTTGAGATCACTAAAGTTGGTGTCGAGATTAAAATTGGCGGAGTCACATTCGATCAAAGGATTAATAAATTTAAAATCTCCTGGCTGGCGAGTTTCTATGAAGGCAAGTGGCGGGGTCTTGGTATAACGGGTAATGATGGCGTAACTAAAAAAACCGGCTGTAAAACAGGCGATGTAGATGGTTACAAACGAATATCTTTTGAAAAAAGACATTGGGTACATTGTGCAAAATATATGAATATTATTCAAGAAGATATTTGTTGGAAAATAGAGAAATAAATAACAGATATGTATATTTTAGACTGTGATATAATTTCCTATGCAAAAAATGTTGATTGCCTTACTTCTTAGTTGATTGGGGGGCATTTTTTGGTAAGCCCCCAAGAGGGGCTTTTTTAATATCAATTAAAATCCTAAACTCTAAATTCTAAATTCTAAAAAAGAAGGATAGAATAACATTATAATTATGAACGAAGATAAAAAGTTTTTAGAAATCGAGAAAAAATGGATTACTGAGTGGGGCAAAAAAAATAGTAAAAGAGTAGCTAGCAAAGGGAAGTTTTATGTGCTAAATGAGTTCCCTTATCCCTCAGGATCGGGTCTCCATGTAGGTCATGCTTTTTCGTTTACTGGTGGAGATGTCTATGCCAGATTTAAGCGAATGCAGGGGTATGAGGTGATGTTTCCGATGGGTTGGGATGCCTTTGGTTTGCCAACGGAAAACTATGCGATAAAGATGAAGCGGAAACCGCAAGAAGTGACCAAGGAAAATACCGATATGTTTAGAAGTCAGATGAAACGGTTGGCGTTTTCGTTTGATTGGGAGAGGGAGGTAAATACGACTAGCCCAGACTATTATAAATGGACACAGTGGATTTTTGTTCAATTATTTAAAAAGGGTTTGGCCTACAAAGAGGAGATGCCGATTAACTGGTGTCCAAGTTGTAAAATTGGTTTGGCCAATGAAGAAGTTGTCGATGGGAAGTGCGAGCGGTGTCATTCTGAAGTATCGAGAAGAAACATCAGCCAGTGGATAGTAAAAATAACTGATTATGCAGATAAATTGGTGTCGGGACTTGCGAAGACGGATTTTATTGAGAAAGTGAAACAAGCACAAATAAACTGGATTGGGAGAAAAGAGGGGATAAATATCGATTTCCAAGTTAAGGGCACGAGTGAGAAACTGGCTATTTTTACAACAACACCGGTAAATTTTGGGGCGACTTTTTTGGTAGTGGCACCAGAACACAAGTTTGTGCAGGATATCGTGTCGGGGAAGTTTGGTGTTGATCAGAAACAGATTGAAGAAATAAAAAAGTATATATCAGTAGCAAGGCGAAAGAGCGAGATTGAAAGAACTGAATTAGGAAAAGAAAAGACAGGAGTGTTTTCTGGGCTTTATGCAATAAATCATGTTGATGGTAAAGAGATTCCAATTTGGATAACTGATTTTGTGTTGGCGACTTTTGGGACTGGCGCAGTTCAAGGTTGTCCAGGTCATGACCAGAGAGATTGGGATTTTGCCAAAAAGTTTGGAATCCCAATTATTAAAGTGGTAGATGGAGTTGATGGAGAAGAGAGGGATGTTGAAAAAGAATGTTTTCAAGTTCATTCGGGTGATAAGGGTGTAATGGTGAATTCTGATTTTTTAAATGGAATGGACTTTACGAAGGCGATGCAGAAGACGATGGATTATTTTGAAGAAAAGGGTTGGGGGAAGAGAGTGGTGTCATATCACTTAAGAGATTGGATTTTTTCTAGACAGCATTATTGGGGTGAGCCGATACCCATGATTTTCTGTAATAAATGTGCAGAAAATCAAAAATCCCAAATTCTAAATTCTAAAATCCAAAATGAAGACGAAAAAAATAATTTATTGAAAAATGTGGGGTGGATTCCGGTGCCGGAAGAACAGTTGCCGATTGTGTTGCCAGAGGTGGAGGCTTACGAGCCGACGGATGATGGCAAGTCACCATTGTCAAAAATTCCAGAGTTTGTGAATTGCAAATGTCCAGTTTGTGACGGTGATGCAGTGCGGGAAACTGATACGATGCCAAATTGGGCGGGGAGTGACTGGTACTTTTTAAGATATATGGATCCGCACAACAATAAAGAGCTGGCATCCCAAAAGATGATTAAATATTGGGGTCCGGTGGATGTCTACATAGGTGGCGATGAACATAACACACTGCATCTTTTGTATTCGAGGTTTATTTACCAGTTTCTGCACGACATTGGCGCAGTACCCAAAGAGTTACCCGAGCCATATTTTAAAAGAATTTCCCATGGGGTAATTTTGGGACCAGACAATAATCGGATGAGTAAGTCGAAGGGGAACGTGGTGGTGCCAGAGGTGGTAGCGGATAAGTACGGGGTCGATGTAGTGAGGATGTATTTGATGTTTATGGGACCATTTGATGGAACGATGGCGTGGAATGAGAAGACTCTCATGGGGGTGAAACGATTTTTGGATAGAGTGGAAAAATCAATTACGAATTACGAATTACGAATTACTAATGAGCAATTAAATAATAAGTCTGCTGACAGTAATAAAGAACTACTGATAATCATTAATAAAGCCATAAAAAGTATTACCGAAGATATGGCAAGTTTTGGATACAATACCGTAGTGGCAAAATTGATGAAATTATTAAATGATTTTGAAGATAACAAAGAAATGGTTTCGAGAAATGATTTAGAGACTTTTTTGAAATTAATGGCACCAATGGCACCGTACACGGCGGAAGAAATGTGGCAAAGAATGGATTCCCGCTTTCGCGGGAATGACGAGATTTTTTCATCGATTCATGATCAAGAGTGGCCGGTGGCGGATGAGAAGTATCTGGCGGAGGAGTCAGTTACCATTATGGTGGCGGTGAATGGAAAAGTCAGAGAACAGTTATCAGTTAACAGTGACGAGTTACGAGTTAAAAGCCAAGAAGAAATAATAAAACTGGCAAAGGAGTTGCCGAAGATGACGCAGTGGTTGGAGGGAAAAGAGGTGGTTAAGGAAATTTATGTGCCAGGCAGGATGGTCAACTTTGTAGTTAGATAGTTAGGGATCTACTTGTAAGCCTGGTGATTGGCAGAGTGGGTTGTTGGCTGTTAGTGGGTGGAGTGATAGGTTATAATGGATGGATAGATGAATAAAATAAGGATTAATAAATTAGCCAATGGTATACGGGTAGTTTGTAAACCACTGACCGGTCTTAAGGCAATTACAGTTGAGGTGTTGGTGGGTGTTGGTTCGAAGTATGAGGAGTTGGGAGAGCATGGTTTGAGTCATTTTGTGGAACACATGATGTTTAAAGGCACTCTGAAAAGGCCGACAGCTGAGATAATAAATAAAGAAATTGACGCAAAAGGAGCTGTCTCAAACGCAGGTACTGGACAAGAAACAACTTCATATTATGTTACAACGGTAAAAGAACACCGTGAATGGGCGATTGAATTACTTAGTGATATTTTGATCTATTCAACTTTTGATAAAAAAGAGTTGTTAAAAGAAAAGGTGGTGATTAGCGAAGAGATCAAGATGTATCAAGACAACCCAATGTCTGGATTGGCATCAGATTTTACGAAATTTATCTGGGGAGGATCCAGAATTGGTTGTTGGAATATATCAGGTGAAACCGAGGAGGTCTTGAGATATGAACAAAAAGACGTTGTTGATTATTGGCGAAGACATTATGATCCAAATAAGGTGGTGATAGTGATGGCTGGTGATTTGCAAGGTGATGAGTTGGGATTGGTGGAAGATTATTTTAGTAAATGGAACAGTCAAGATCATACTCCACCACGGATTGAAATAACTTGGGCAACAGAATTAGACAGAAAAATTGGGCGTAAAAATGAACAAGGGCATTTTGTCATGGGAATACCTGGTATTAGCTCTGTTGATCCAAGAAAGTATGAATTTAGAATTCTTGATGTAGTTCTTTCAGGTAATTCTTCTTCACGGCTATTTCAAAAGATTAGAGAAGATAGAGGGTTGGCTTACTATGTTTATAGTGTCAGTGAGAGCATTACTGAAGCAGGTGTTTGGGCGGTCCAATCTGGAGTGGTTAAAGAGAAAATTGATGAAGCAATGGATTTAGTCAAACAAGAGATATTGACGATTGGTAACAATTTGACCAGTGATGAGATATCCCGAGCCAAGGAGTACTTGAGAGGCAGAACGAAACTGGCAATGGACCGAACTGATTTTTGGACAAGTTATCTGGGTGAGAAATTGTTGCTGGAAAATAAACTGGTGGATATTGAGGAGGAATTGGCGAAGATAAACAAGGTGGCTATAAGTGGGGTAGTCGGTTTGGCAAAAGACTTAGTGTCGGTTAATAAACTGTATAGTTTGAAGTTAGTTTAGGGAGTTTTAGCAATTAAGCTGTGTGAGTGATAAACATTTTCTAGTAGAATATTTTATGTCTAAATACGCATAAAATGTTTAATTAACCGCGTGGGACAAGTTGATATTAAACATTAAAAATGTCTAATAATTCGTCGTAGCTTGATGTAATACATTGATTCTAATTGATTCACTTCATAAAGATAGTGGGTGAAGGCATATAAAAATTGCGGAAAAATAATCGAGTGTGAAAAAATGTAACTAGGAAATAACTGTCATAATGTCATGTGTACGGTTATACTGACCATATTAGTAGTATAAAAGATATATACAGGTATAAGAAAATTTTCTTTTAAATGCGGTTAATGATATCTTAATTGACTTATAATTTTTTTATTAGATAAGGAAAAAATGTTGCGGAAATTGTGCAGATATGTGCGGTTAATCAGACAATTCATCTATAGATTATGCGGTAAAAGGAAATTGAGGAGAAAAACTTGTCCGTGAAACTAGAGGGTTTGTTAAAAAAGTATCCTCAGGCAGAACTTCGACTCACAAAAAAAATGAAATGGTTCGTCGAAACAAGTCGAACTGTAAAAAGTATCCCCACCAGGAACTTCGCTCGTGAACTCGCGAAACAGGTCGTACCTGGGGCAATTAGATTCTGTAAATGTATCCCCAGGCAGAATCGAACTGCCATTTAAGGTTTAGGAAACCTCCGTTCTATCCATTGAACTATAGGGACGAACATTAACTACTAATTACTAATTACGAATTAATAATTAGTAGTTGAAAACTATCAATACAAAAAACTTGTGATGATTGGATTGCTCAATCATCAGAGAATGGACAGTTGTTCTTAATTAGTAATTATTAATTGTTAATTATTAATTATTTTTGTCGGGGATACTGGATTTCCTTCGACTTCGCTCAGGATAAACTTCTCATCCAGTATCCGACTGGTCGGGGATACTGGATTTCCTTCGACTTCGCTCAGGATAAACTTCTCATCCAGTATCCGACTGGTCGGGGATACTGGATTCGAACCAGCAACCTCACGATCCCGAACCGTGCGCGCTAGCCAATTGCGCCAATCCCCGAATATACGACTATTTAGGCATATTTCTATTGCGCTAGCCTCGGCCGGCCGATCGGCCTCTGGCTGAAATTGCGCCAACCTGCTCGCAGTTGCTAAAGCGACAGCTTTTGCAGGCGGGTCCCCGCCTACGTCCCGCGATTGCGGGACTACGGCGGGCAACGCCCGTTTTGGTAAGAAGGGGACTTGTCCGCCGGTAAACAATTAGTTTGTTAAATTCTCAAATGTCGGGAACTTTTTGAGAGTTGAGATGATTATATAGGAAGAATAATTAAAGTGCGATGGGGACTATTTGATATACAAGTTTGTTATATGTAGTTATTTGATTCCATTGTGTCGAAAAGTGTTAGCATTAATAGTTAACTCCTGCTAATAGATTTTATTTATACTTTTGCTTGAAAAATAGACTAGTTTTGTCTTGTTCTTGACTTAATTGTAAATGGGTGACTATTATTAATTATGAATGAATTTAATCAAAATAGCCGAACTCTGATTGTTAGTTTTGTGGTGGCCATTATGGTGTTGATTCCACTTCGCTTTGTCGAGGCGGGTCAATCTGTAGTAGTTTCTACTCCTGTGGTTTTGGGGGAGACAGTGACAAACCAACAGGTCGAGTTGCCTGCCTTGGAAGCACCTTATGCTGAAATTGAAAATGGGGTATATAAATCTTGCCTGACAATAGACGAGGCAAACATAAAAGTTAGTCAACTCGAAGGTAGATTAAATTCAGGTGACTTAACTGAACAACAGACATACGATATATTAAGCCAGGTTGCTGGGGTACAGATGGAAGTTTGTAAAAATTAGCTTATTTTTACTTTAAACTAATCGAATAGAGATTGTTTGTGGCTCCTGTATAGGCAGAGGTAAGGGTGATTATTCGGCTACCATCAGACCAAGGAAAGACTAAGTCGGCACTAAACTTTCCTGCGTAAATCACATTTTTATTGGTGTTGTCGTAGTCAACTATTTTTATACTGTTGTCTTCAACGTAAATAAGGTTGTTGGTGTAGGGAAGCCAGCTTAAATTACGAACTGTTTCACTTGAGCCGATGGCAAAATTGGTGTCATCTTTGATGTCGTAGACATAAAAATTGTTTTTGGCCACATGACGGTCTTGGGTTTGGGAGCTTTGGGCTGGTGGTGGAGTGGTTTGTGAGTCGATTGTTCCATCTTTGGAGGCAAGATAAAAAACTTTGTCGTCGTTTTGGTTGATGGCAATGTCTCGGGCAGAATCGGTAGCGACCAGGGTGCTAATTTCTGGAGGAAGTCGGTTTAATCGACTTTTTATTATTTGAAGTTCGTCTTGAGACCAACTTTTGTTAATTTGAGGTAGCTGGCTCGTGATATCAGTTAGATTTTTCTCAGTAATTGTCGTATCTATATTTAGTAGATAATTAAGTTGGTTTTTGAAAGTGGCTACTACTTGGCGCGAATCTGGTGAAAAAGTGAATGTGGCCTTTGCCCAATCGGTTCCAGTAAAGTTGGGTGCAATTTGGCGGGTGGTGGTTTTGGCAAGGGGGATGAGATTGTCGGAAGTTTCAAGTAGATAGAGTCCGTTGTCTTTTGTGGCAGAGGCAGAGGCTACCGCAAAAATAACCTTTGAACCATCTGGGCTCAAGACAGGGTTGATGGCACCACTGAGTGTAAGTGGTCGAAGCTCTGGGGCGGAGCGGAAGAGTTCGGCATCGGTTTGGTAGACGACCTCCTTTTTGACTTGGTAGGTTTTTTGCCAAGTGGTATAGCCATCCTTAGTAATTTTGACGGTGTAACTACCGGGGGGTAGGTTAAGGGTGTCATCGGTGGCGGTGATTAAGCGATCGTTTAGGTAAACAGAACCACCTTTGGGCTTGGAAGTAAAAGAAAGAATGCCGGTAACCTGGAGACTGGGGCCGTCTTTTTTGAATTCGAGACGATAGCCTCGGGCGAAGAGGATAACAAAATAGGTGGAGATAATAACTAAAGAAAAGACGGAAAGAACGAAGAATAGGCTTCGCCTATCAGATCGGTTGTGCATAAAGATATTATACCTAATTACTAATTAATAATTAATAATTAATAATGAAGGAAAGTGATAGTGGAGGTGGTTCTTTTTGATAGAATGATTTGGTAGGAGAATATTTTTATGAAATTTTTTAAGAAATTAGGAATTGATTTGGGGACGGCCAATTGTTTGGTGTGGGAGGCGGGGGTGGGAATTGTCTTAAATGAACCTTCGGTGGTGGCGGTGGGGGTGGATGATCGGAAGGTGTTGGCAGTGGGAAACGAAGCTAAGAAGATGTTGGGTAAGACTCCAGAATATATTGAAGTTATTCGGCCGATGGAGGACGGGGTAATATCAGATTATGAGGTAACAGAGGCGATGATAAAGGCTTTTTTAAGGCAAGTTATGGGTATGGCGTGGTTTTTTGGACCAGAAGTGATGGTGTGTGTGCCAGCGGGAGTAACTCAGGTTGAGCAGAGAGCGGTTCTGGATGCAACTTTGTCGGCAGGGGCACGAAGGGCTTATTTAATTGACAAACCTTTGGCGGCGGCAATTGGTGCCAAGATACCAGTATCTGAGCCTTATGGAAACATGATTGTCGATATAGGAGGGGGAGCGTCAGAGGCAGCAGTCATTTCTTTGGGTGGGGTGGTGACTCACAAAGCAGTTAGGGTGGGCGGAAATAAATTGGATTGGGCAATAATGGAAGGCCTGAGGAAAAAAAATAATTTAATAATTGGCGAGCAGACAGCTGAGGCGATAAAAATAAAAATTGGCAGTGCAATTAAACTGAAGAGAGCAGAAACGATGGAGGTTAATGGTAGGGATTCGATTAACGGAATGCCAAAAATGGTATTGGTTGATTCGGATATGGTGTACGATTGGATTAGACCACAACTGGACAATATTATTCGGATGGTCAAAGATACATTGGAAGTAACTCCACCAGAGTTGGTGGCAGATATTTTGGATCGGGGGATGGTGTTGTCGGGTGGCGGATCACAGTTGAGAAATTTTAATATTTTGGCAACCCGAGAAATTGGGGTGTCGGTCCATGTGGCATTGGAGCCACAACATTGTGTAATTAAGGGGACTGGGATAGCGTTGGAAAATATTGAGGCGTATCGTCGGGCGATTAGATGATATACTTCAAAATTACATCCTGTAATTTTGAATATTTATCATTTATCATTTGTCATTTATCATTGTCTTTTTAACTTATATTGTTCTTGGTAGAGTTTTGGTATATTTTTGGTAAATATTTAGATTAATTGCTTTGGTCATAGGTAATTATGTTGAATAAAAATGTTGTTCTAAACGATTGTTTTTTGAAAGATGATATAGTTGGTTTTAAAACTTATAGTAAATTAGGTATTTAACGGGTGATATAGTTATGTTGACTAACCTGTATAATTATTGGTATCGAGGGTTTTTTGACTAGTTTGATGTGGTTGTTGGTGGGCAAAAACAGGTCGCAAAATATTTTCTTATCCAGTAACTGTTTTTGCTAGGGGAGTATAGGGAAATATTTGCTAAAATGGAGCTATGAGGACTGGAGAAGAGTCTAGACTGATAATAGAAAAATGCGGAAAGATAGACTATATGTACGGAATTCCACTATTTGGCAGTTCGATGGGCTTACTGCTAAAAATGGTAGAATCGGGTGAACTTAAAAAACCGGTTTGGATAGCTACTGTGAATCCGGAGTTTGTGATGGCTACATGGAAGGATGGGGAATTTTTGAAAATGTTGCAAGAGCGGACATCGGTTAACGTGGTTGATGGAGTAGGATTAGCCTGGGCCAATGAAGTTCAATTACGAATTACGAATGACGAATTACGAATTATTAAAATAGTAAAAAGAATATTTTTTGGAGCGATAGAAGGGGTTAAAGTTTTGGGCGGAGGATATAAAAATAAAATTATTTCGGGGGTAGACTTGGTCGATGAGTTGTGTGCCTTGGCGGAGAAAACTAATAAGACGGTGTTTTTTTATGGGGGTTGGGATGATAGGTCGGAGCGGACAGCGAAATATTTTTTGAAAAAATATCCAAAATTAAAAGTGGTAGGGGCACAGGCCGAGGATTTTAATTTTGAAATAAAAGTAGATTTTTTATTTGTTTGTCGGGCAATGAAGAAACAAGAAGAGTGGATAAACGAACATCTTCACGAGCTTAAGGTGGGGGTGGTGATTGGGTTGGGGAGGACTTTTGATTATTATTCTGGAGAATTGCCTCGAGCGCCAAGGTGGGTGAGGGGGATGGGACTGGAGTGGCTCTACTCGTTTTTTACTGATAAGGGGAGAAGGAAAAGGAAGTTGGATTTACCTAAATTTGTCCTAAAAACTTTATTTCAGGGATAAGTTCAAAGTCAAAACGAGTTTTAACTTCGGCGATGATTTGTTTGACTAGGGAGTGGTAGTCTTTTGCGGTGGCGGTACCAGTGTTGACAATAAAATTGGAGTGAAGCGGGCTAATTTGAGCACCGCCGATAGCTTTACCCTTCCAGCCCAACTCGTGGTCGATGATCCAACCGGCTGATTTTTGTTCGCCCCAAATTTTTTGACAAATTTCGGGTGACGGGTTGGCAAAAACTGAGCCGGCGGAATTCATGGGTTGAACCTTGGTTTTTTGAGCGATCCAAGCGGTGGTTACTTGTCGAGCCAGGTTGGCGTCGCCCCGAAAAAGTCGAAGTGTGGCAGAAAGTATTATTAAATGGTAGTTTGATTGAAAAAAACTGGTTTCGTAGTGCCAATTTAAATCGGTTTTTTTGAAAAGTTGAGTTTTACCAGTTTTGAGATTAAAAGTTTTTATAGAGTCGATATAATCGGAAAAATGGTATTTGCCACCATGAATGTTTTGATAAACAGCACCGCCGACAGTACCGGGAATATAGGCAAACCATTGGAGCCCAGTAAGACCTTCGTTGAGTAATTGGTTGATGGCAAAGGGAAGTGGTGTACCGGCTTGGAGAGTAACTAGTTGAGTGGGTAGTCCTGATTCGTCATAATCGATTTTCCCAAAATCAAGATATTTTTCTGGTTCATTTTCATTCCGCTGAGTGCTGATTGGGGAAAATTTATCATTTTTCGTTGAACCATTTATCATTTCAACTTTGGGGTGAATATGGATCTGGGAGGCACGATTGATAATGGTTAGACCGGGTAGGCCAGAGTCGGAAATTACCAGATCGGAGCCTTTGCCGAGAATACGAAAATCTTCAATCTTCAATTTACAATCTACAATTTGTTGGGAAATAAATTTTAGAATGGAAAAAAGTTCGGATTGTTTGGTGACCACAACCAAACATTCAGCAGGACCGCCAATGCGAAGAGTGGTGTAGGGGGCGAGGGGAGAGTTTTGGCGAATGTCGAGTTGGGGGAGTTTTAAGCGTAGGTCGTCGTAGAGGGACATACTTGATTATACTTTAATTACTAATTACTAATTACTAATTACTAATTACCAATTACTAATTACTAATTACTAATTTAGCGATAAATATCATTAAATTAATGTATTTAATCCTAGAGTATATGTGTATGGGATGTTTGTGTGGAAAAGTGGAGAAAGGGGGTGGTGGCCTATAGTTATTGATGAGGTAAAATTGGTAATGAAAAAGTGGTGGTTGGTGGGAGTGGCATTGATTTTGGTGATAGTGGTTGGTGGGATGGTTATGAGTAATTCAAGAAAAGAAACTAGAAACGAGATTCTGGAAACTGGAATAGAACAAAAGACGGAAAAGGTGGAAACTCTAAAATTCGCGGTGATGGCGGATATACACAATGACACTGAGTCTCTGGCCAAGGCTTTGGTGCACGCCAGAGCAAATGGAGATGAAATGGTTTTGGTGGCTGGTGATTTGACTATAGATGGTACCAAGGCCGAAGAAGAGAAAATTAAAACAACCCTAGAAGATGGTGGTATAGAGTATTTTGTAGTGCCGGGGAATCATGATACTTACAAAAACGTGTGGTTGTGGCAGGAGAAATTTCAGAGTGTGAGAAAAGGTGGTCTAAAATTTTTATTAATCGACAATAGTAATTGGCGGGGGTTGGGGGATGGTCAAAAAAGATGGTTGGGTGATGAATTGCCGGAGTGCAAGATTATTCGGTGTGTGGCGGTGATGCACATGCCACTACTAAATAATTTTTCCAAGCATGTAATGGGGGAATATAGTAAAACAACGGCAATGGAAGCGGTGTGGTTGAAAAACATTTTATTGGAAAATAAGGTCACGACTGGGTACTCAGGACATTTGCATTATTCGTCGAGCTACACGGTTGATGGCTGGGAGACGGTGCTGGTGGGGGCGATATCAAAGGAGAGAAATACTCAGACACCGAGGTATTCTGAGGTGACAGTCTTTGATGATGGAAACGTTGAGAATAAAGTAAAATTGATTATTTAACCATTTAACCATTTAACCATTGATTATATTAGGAATTGATCCGGGATTGGAAAATACAGGATGGGGGATAGTAGAAACTAGAAACGAGATTCTAGATTCTAGAATAAAACTAGTTTATTGTGGGGTGATTGTTAGCAAGAAGGCGGGGAAAAGAAGCGAGGAGAGGTTAAAGTTTATTTATGATGAATTGGAAAAGATTATTAAAAAATATAAAGTGACAGAAATGGCGATGGAGAGTTTGTTTTTTGCCAAAAATGCCAAGTCGGCGCTAAAAGTAGCTGAGGCAATAGGGGTGGTGAAGCTGTGTGGAATTAATAATGGTTTGGCGGTAAAGGAATTTACGCCATTGCAGGTAAAAATGGCGTTGGTGGGCTATGGTCGAGCAGAAAAGGATCAGGTGGAAACAATGGTGAGGATGGAATTGGGGCTGGACAAGCCAATATCACCGTCGCATGCGTCGGATGCAGTGGCGGTGGCACTAACGGCCGGGTTTACGATGAAAATAGCTTAAACAAACTTTCCTAAATTGAATCTAATAATGATATTGATAAGCCCAATTATCATGTGGGACAAGATAATGGGGTACAGATTATGATATTTGAGAAAGTGGCGAACATAGATATAACCGAGAATGGCAGTACCAATAGTCATGGCAATCCCAAACGGAAAATGAAGAATAGTGAAGATAGTGGTTGAAAAAAAGACTAGGTAATTTTGTTTTTTAGTTAGACGAGACAGTCGCCAAGTATAAAAACCACGGAAAATGAGTTCTTGGATGGGGACAGAAATTAGACAATAGCTGATGATTAACAAATTTGGAGATAGGTTGAAATTGTCGGTTGAAAAAAGTGAATGAAGTTGCACTGGTGGAAAAATTTTGGTGGTGGTAATCATAAAAATAATTATTAAAATTGTTGGCAGAATTAATGCCTTGAAAGAGGAGTAGAAGTTGTTGTTGTTTAGGCCAAAAGTGGCAAAAGTTAGTTGGTTTTTTATAGTTTGCCAGAGGATAAAAAATAGACTAAGTCCAAAAAAATACCAACGGTAAGCCATCAGAGTTGTGTTTGAGGTTAAGATGATGACAGGGATTAGGAGAATAATAAAAGTCTCGCCAAGAAATTTTAAGTATTGCTTCATGGTATGAGAATAACAGAAATTCTAACGTCATAAAAAAGTCAAGATAATCTTTGATTTGGTCGGTAAGATACAGTTTATGAATTTACTAGAGACGAATACAGCAGATATTTTGGGTGTAAATGTCGTTGAACGTAATTCGGTTAAAATAACGACAGTTCGGTTTAGAACAAATATTGAACCAAAAAGAGATTCTGTAACAATCGGCAGAACTCTTACAGAAACTGAGCAGGAAATAATCGATAGACATAAACAGGAAAAAGCTAAGCCATTATTTAACTTTCATGGAAGAACATCCTCACCGGAGGCAATAGAGGCTTCGCGAGCTGTCTATAGTGTAGTAATGTCGCTGAGAGATGAATCGGCTAGGAATAGGGGAGAATTATAGAATGTCGACAAATTATACAAAAATTGAAGGAACTGTATTCGGTAGTAATGGTATGGTTGAGTCACATCTGGATGAAGATAAGGAAACTAATCTACAAATTGAAGGATTTTCTCCGAGAGTTGCTAGCGCTTTAAAAAAGAATGGTAGGCAGAATGTAGTAAAACATGTGGCAGAAATAGTGAGTTGTGTGCGAGCTGTAGGTCATAAAGGGTTTAGGCGGTCACAAAGAAAAGGGACGCTTTCCTGGTGACTTAACGCAAGCTATACCCCAGTTTTCGATGGGATTGGAGGAGGGAGCCGGGGAGGCCAGAGCTGACAATACAGGCACGGATGCGGGCGATTTCTTTGACAATGGCCCAGAGCGAATAGTTTTCACCATTAGGCCAAAGAGCATCGGCAATTTGATCATTGCTGACCACCTCGCCATATTTTTTGATAAGTAATTTTAGTAATTTGCTTTGGCGAGGGGTCAATTGATCTATTTTGATGCTTTGATAAAAAATTTCATTGCTCGATATTCGCCAATTGTTTTGGGTGGGGATACCGAGTTTAGATTGGTAATTTTGAGAAGCCTTGATCAATTTGCCTGATTGTTTTTGTTGGAGCCGAGGCATCATGGTGAGGTGGTTGAAGGGTTTTATTGATTCATTGAGTGAAGTGTGAGTGAGCAAAAAATCGGCCACGGTTTGGATTTCTTCCCAGCTTCTGTGTTCAATATGTTGGAGGTCGTGACGAATTAGAGATAAGACAATAACCTGGATAAGATCGGTAATTTTGGAATCGGAACGAAGGTAGACAGTGAGAGTGGTTTTGGTTGGTGTCAGCATGTTAAATTGAGAACAGGTGCCTGAATGGGTGACGATGATGTTTATTTTTTGGAGTCGGTTCTTAGAATTTGGGAGGAGGAAAAAGAGTGATTTAAAAAAAGATTCTTTGATGGTGCCAAAATCGGTTTGAAATATTTGGAGATTGGGTGGGTGGTAAGTGGGTTTGAGTAATTCAACAATTTGATCAGTGAGTGAAGATGGGGCGGTCATGGGGGTGGTGGGGATTAATTTAGAAACTAGAAACCAGATTCTAGAAACTAGATGATAGGGGAGATCAGGAACAACTATTGTGCGATTTGAATTTTGGGGGTTGCTTGACGGAAGTACTAAAAAGCCACGATTTTGGAGCTCGCGTTCGGGGAGGCGCATTAGGTAATAAATGATTCGGAGAGCTTCGTGTTCAATACTAGTTTCCCAGGTGACTGTAGGGAGATTTGATGACGTCATAAAAGTGGTAAATTATAGCATATCTTTGTCTTTTGTTCGGGTGGTGAACATGTTATGATGAGTAATGATCAGTAGCTTGAGGGGAATTGTTTCCCGAATTTGGAATGGGGGAATTGAGGTGGAGGTGGGTGGAGTGGGATATGAGATACAGTGCAAAGTGCAAAGTGCTGAGTTCACAGTAGGGAAAGAGTTGAAGTTGTTTATTTATACGTCGATGAATGAGAGTGCAATTACTTTATTTGGGTTTAAAACTGTGGAGGAATTGGATTTATTTAAAATGTTGATTACGGTGTCGGGAGTGGGACCGAAGACAGCGGCGGGAATTGTGGCCGAGAAAAGTTCGCTGGATATTATGAAGGCAATAGGTGATGCGGATGTGGATTTTTTCAAAAAGATTAAGGGGATTGGATTGAAAACGGCGCAGAGAATTATTGTGGATTTAAAATCAAAAATTGGTGGACTAGGGGAGTTAAATTTAAAAGACGAAAGACCGTTGCTTGACGATGACTTAACGGCGAGTTTGCAACAGTTAGGATTTGAGAAAAAAGAGATTGAACAAATGGTTAAGGGTGTGCCGACGGATCTGGTAACCACAGAAGAGAAGTTAGAATATGCTTTGAAAAATAGGAAATAGATTTAAGATGTAAGAAGTAAGATGTATGAATAAAACAACTGAAAATTTAGATCCAAATAGAAAATTAGAAGACAAAGAATTAGAGCTGTCTTTGCGACCAAAGAAGTTGTCGGAATTTATTGGTCAGAAGAAATTGAAAGACCAGCTAGATATTTTTATTCGGGCAGCGAGAGAGAGACAAGAACAGTTAGACCACATTTTGTTTTATGGTCCGCCAGGACTAGGGAAAACAACTTTGGCCATGCTTTTGGCAGCCGAAATGGGAACAAATATTCGAATCACCTCTGGTCCGGCATTAACGCGGGCAGGGGATTTGGCTTCCATATTAACTGGACTCAAAAAAGGTGATATTTTGTTTATTGATGAGGTGCACCGACTCAATAAAATTGTCGAAGAAACCCTCTATAGTGCGATGGAGGATTTTGCGCTGGATATTGTTCTAGGTAAAGGCCCAAGTGCTCGCTCGGTCAGACTTAAATTACCAAAATTTACAATTGTGGGAGCCACTACTCGAATTGGTTTGATTAGTAGCCCAATGAGAGACCGGTTTGGAATAGTTCAGCAAATTGATTTTTATGGAGAGGATAATCTGGCACAAATTGTCAGTCGGACAGCCGAAGTATTGAAAACTAAAATTGAAAAAGAGGCATCTGAGGAAATTGCTAAGAGAGCGCGGGGGACGCCACGAATTGCCAACAGATTATTAAGGAGAGTCAGGGATTATGCCCAGATAAACAATGATGGACAAATAACTTTGAAAGAATCAAAACTGGCTTTGGATAAATTGGGGGTGGACGAAATGGGTTTGTCTGATGCAGATAGGCGGTATTTGGATGTAGTCAAAAATCAGTATGGTGGTGGACCAGTGGGGGTGGAAAATATTGCAGCGGCCCTAACGGAAGATGTGGGGACAATTATGGATGTGTATGAACCGTATTTGATGAAACGGGGACTGGTTAAAAGAACACCGCGGGGGAGGGTGACTATTTAGTACAACCAAAAGTTTGAACAATCAGATTGGTGTTTTTGTTTTCGACCACACCTTGGACTTTGGCGATACCAATTTGGCAAAAATTCGGAGAAAGTATATTTTCTTTGTGTAATGGTGAAGCCATCCAAGCACCAACAACTTCGGCAGAGACACCAAACCCTTGAGCTAAATTTTCACCACCATAAACGTACTGGTAGTTAACTTTATTAAACCAATACCAGGGAGTTAGTCCAGATGGGGAAACGTGGGACCAATAGTGATTTTTGATCATATCATCAGCCTTTAGTTTGGCAGCTAAATTGAGTTTTGGACTTGATTCTAGTGCTGGTAAATGGTTTTCGAGACGGATAATGTTGGTGAGCTGAATTATTTCGCTGGCATCTAAAGGTGGTGGGGCGGTTATTAAAGCTAACATGATTAATGAAGTTAAAAAGAACATGAAGAATTGTCTGATAGAGAAGGGTTTTTGTAAGTTAGATGTCTAACAGAGATATGGTGGTATTATTGGGTTATGAATGAAAACTTAATGGAAAAGTTGAAGAGTTTTTTTGAGAGATATTCAGTGTTGAAGTATCAAGAAAAAGATATTGTTTACCGACCAGACGAAATGGTGGAGCAAGTGGCATTTGTGAAGCAAGGTTATGTACGGCTATACAACTATGATAAGTCGGGTAGAGAGATCACATATTCAGGTTTTAAACCGATTTTTTTAATGAGTTATTTTTTGGCAAAAAAGAAAACAGCCAATAAATATTTTTTTCAAGCATTAACGGATTTGGAAATCTGGAAGGCACCGTTGGATGATTTTGAAAAATTTTTGAAGCTAGAGTCACAGTTAGTAATTGATTTGACGATGTTGAGTTTAGGATCGTTTAATGAAACTTTGACAGCCTGGGAAAACTCAATTAGTGGGGATGCTTATGTGCGAGTTGGTAGGTTACTATTGATGCTGGCCAGAGATTACGGAAAAGTAGTTGATGGTAAAGAAGTGATTGAGTTTAAAACCACTCATCAATTAATCGCCAGTATGTTGGGTGTTAGTCGCGAGACTGCCAGTATTCAAATAAAAAGAATTGAAAATGAGGGATTGATTTTTCAAGGAGAAGACGCGATTGTGATCGAGAACAAAGAAAAAATGGTAGAAAAGTTTGATATATAAAAATACGACGCAACTAAAACCTTGGGTTAAACCAAGGTAAATTATTACTGGTCTGTCAGCTTGCTGGCAACTGTGGTAACAAAATTGTCTATTTTTTGTTCCATATTGGTCAGAAGCTGATTACCAAAAACATCTTTTGATTCATTTGGCAGGGTATTAATATATTCGTTGGTTGATTTGAGTATAGATTCTGTAAGCTGGGAATTGTTGTTGGTGATATCATGAGTAGTGGCTGATTCTGATAATAAGTCCAACCACATTTTTTCAATAGTGATTCTCGACTCAAAATCTTTTAGTTGGAGTTGGCCAATTTTAGTAATGGCAAGAATAAAAGAATCATGAAGATTTTTTAGACTAAAGTTGGTTGGTTGGTTAGTGGTGGTCATATTATTTTATGGTATATTTTGCAGTTTCTTTTCTAACAGCTTCTAACTCTCGTTGATGATTTAATCCAGCTATTCCGTGGACAATTAGATGATAACTAGTTAGAGCGATAGCTTCCTCGACGGTAGGTTTACTAGTAGCAACCAAGGCAATTGGTAAAATAGTAGATTCGCTTATATCATTCATAAACATCATGAATTTTCCAAGAACAGGCCAATATGGATTTTCGTTAAAGGCACTGCCCCCTTCGAGATACCATTCTTCCGTTCGGTTTGTATAATCTTCAACCGAACGATAGGTCTTGGGACTATTGCCAACTACCCTGGCTTGGGCATTTATTTCTTGGCGCAATTCTTCACGTTGTTTAACC
The DNA here is from genome assembly GCA_018062705.1 of Candidatus Shapirobacteria bacterium. Taxonomy (GTDB): domain Bacteria; phylum Patescibacteriota; class Microgenomatia; order UBA12405; family UBA12405; genus JAGORQ01. Next base: position 32,448 of record JAGORQ010000003.1, on the reverse strand, counting down.
ACGCCATATAGAGGTATCTGATCCCTGAGGACTTTTTTGGCGACTTGGGCTAAATGGACTAGGTCATCTATAATGCGAGGTTCACTATTATCAATATGTTTCATAATTTTATATTTAATTAATAATTAATAATTTAAAAAAAATACGACGCAACTAAAACCTTGGGTTGGACTCAGGCAATAGCCTGAGTCCAATTAGGAATAGTTGCGCCGCTTCGGGCTATTTAGTTGTGGTCAATATATTGTTTCGATGGCTTGTGGTGAACAGAGGTATTCTTTTAGTTGGTTGTCCTTGATGATTCTGTATCCTTGAAAATTTTCGACTGGTGTTCCTTGAATGAAGATCGTGGTCTCTTCGTAAGTGTAGTTCACACGTCCCCATCTTGTGGGCCGGTCATCAAGTCGATATGCAGTACCAATGATAATTTCTGTATCATTGATAATGTAACTATCGCCAAGGATGGCGGGTACACATATTTGACTAATCTGTTGGTCGTGTTGTTCCCTGTTTAAGATACTGAGGTTCAGAAAAAACCCAAAAAGAAAGACTATCCCACCAAGAATCAAGGTGATGTAGCAAAATGTTTTCCACTCCCCGATTTTTGGTAGACGGATCTTTTTTTCATCAAACCAGACTAGTATCATAAAGCCAACAAAACAAATATCTAATCCAATACTGATTCCAAACAAGGCTTCCATTGCAATATATAGTGATTCGGTAACAATGTCGAAAGTAATCATGGCTTTTTCTCCTTTTTTATATAGCCCGAATTTTTAAAGTGCTGACGGAAGATTCATCGCAGTGATGATTTCCATCTGCCCCGATGGGGGACTAACTTGATTGGTAGTTCCAATTAAGTTAAGATTATTATCTTATAATAATGAGTTATATACATGACAAAAGATGGATAGAATTCGGACAGTTTTGTCCGATTTGAATATGCTATAGTAAATTGTGAGCACGAAAAATAATGATTCTTATAGCAGATTGGCTGAATGGCTGGATGCTCAAAAAAAAGCAAAAACAAATGGGGCAATAATCACTTTTCCTGGTTGTGGGTTAACTTTTAGGTTGAATAAATATGTTGAAAAAAATCGTGATACAAACTATCTAGTGAAAGAAGGGGAGGAATTGGGGGATTTCAATATTGTTTTAATGAGTTTTGTGGGAAATAATTTAGTTCTAAAGACGGTTGATGATTACTTGAGGATAGCGGGGTCTGAACAGAAGATGATTATGGTAATTGATGATCCCGGGGTACTAGACAGTGAAGAGTTTAAAAGCTCACTTTTATCTGGTCGGATATATGAATATTATTGGCATGGTGCGTTTGACGAAACGAGTACTCAGTTGTTAGTTAGTGAATTTAAAAAAAATTGTCGTGATGATGTCTACAAATTAAGCGGTGGTATTAGTCGATTGGTAAAGTATCTGTGTCTAAAAGATAACGGTGTGAGTATAAAAGAACTACTAGAAGACACTACGTTGCAATCGATATGCCGACCGATGATAGAGGTAATTAAGAATTCATCGACAAGTTATTTGGAAAAATTAAAAATTGTTGATAAGGGACAAGTAAAATCTGAAATACTCCGTAAACTACTTAGTGATATTTGGTTATCAACAAGTATTAAAATTGAGAACGATTTGACGATATGTGAAGATGGTAATAGGGGAGAGAAGCTGGCTAGGGTGGAAAAAGATATATTGACTGCAATGTTGCAAAATAATGGGTGTTTACCTCGGGAAAAAGTAGCAGGCATAAAATGGGGGAGCGAAAATTTTACTGATTTTTCTGATCAGGCAATTAATAAAACCATGAGGCGATTGTCGTCAAAGATGAAAGTTTACAAAATTGAGACTATTTGGAAGACTGGTTTTAAGTTGACTAAAAAATAATATGGTAGCAATGGATTTAAAAGCGACTGTTGATATGACAGCGCCAAAGGATAAATTAAATGAAAATTTGGAGTTTATTGAATTGGGTAATATTGAACTAAAAAGTGGGAAAAAGGAGACGGTCAGATTAGTAAGGTTTGCTGGTAAAAATGATCAGGGGACGTGGATGGGATTATTTATTCCAGAAGGAAGGGAGGATGGTTGGGATAAATGGTTGGAGGGAAGTGGGTATAAGGATAAAGCAGTGATGGTTGATTTGGATCCGATAAAAAAAGAGAGGTTGAAAATTTTAGCACGAACAAACTTACCACCAATTTTTATTTTTAATTTAGCTATGAATACTGAGGTGGATTTGGCTGAGATAATGGAGAAATATTCTTATATCAAGGGTCCAGCCATGTTGACAATAGGGTCAAGTAGGTCGGAGCAGGGTAAATCGACACTGACTGCAATTGAGGGGGAAAAGTGGGGCTCGGCAGTAGTAACGGCTGATATTTTTGCTAAAGATAACGGCGAGACTTTGAAGAATATTTTAAAAGAATCAGGGTGGGACGGTAAAGAAGTTAATAAGGCTTTTGAAATAATCTCTGCAAATCGTGAGTGGCAAAAGTTGTCCGGAGTAAGTTTTGGTGATTATATAAATTTGCTTTGGGATAAGTGGACAAATACATTTAGCTTTATGATCATTGATTTGCCCGGCATGAAAATAGAAAATGGAGGGCCAACTAGATTGACAGATGGAATGGATGTACTACGAATGGCAATACCGTGCTATGAAATTCCAATGGTGGACAAAAAGGTTGGTGGTTTTGACGCTGACTATCAAGAAATAATAACAGAGGGGTATTATCAGGCAATAAAGGACACTTGGCATTTGGATGAGGAAAGAGTGGCAGGGTTGCGAAACTTACTACAAGTTTAACTTAAGTGATTGTTTGATATACCAAAATTGCTTTCCGGGGCAGGAAAGCGATTTTGGTTATTCGCTTTGGATACCGAGTAGCCAGAGAACAGCTTCTTTGCGGTAGCGTCGGTCACCACGAGCATTGATGCGGATGGCGGGGAGTTTACCTCGCTTACCCCAGCGTTTGATGGTGAGCTTGGACACACGGAGAAGGTCGGCCACTTCAGCCACAGTTAAAAGATCAGGGAGGTTGTCGATACTGACACCATTGATCTTTTTGGGAGAGGCTTTTTGTTCCACTACTTTATCTTGTGGGACTGTTTGATCGTTCATAGGGTATCTCCTTTTGTATCTTTCTAATGATTAACTCTTATTCATTAAAGCATAAGGGATACTAGTGGGTCAATGGAACAAAATGACAAATGACTAATGTCTAATGACAAATGAGGAAAAGACAGGAAAAAAGATGTTTGGGGACAAAGCATGTCGGATACTTGTGGGTCAATGGAACAAAATTACTAATTACTAATGACTAATTACTAATGACCGAAAAAAAGGAAAAAAGATGTTTGGTGGTAAAGCATGTCGGATACTAGTGGGTCAACGTGTCAAAAAGACGTAATCCGTAAACCGTAATACGTAATCCGTAAAGACAGGAAAAAAGATGTTTGGTGTAAAATAGTGCCATGCTAGGTAGTAGCACTTTGGATATCTTAAAAAAAATAGTACTTAATAATAAAGACGTTGAAAGTGTAGATCTCAGAGAGTACGTATATCCGGGAATGCCACCAGGAACATTACCAGCGATTGGAGATGTTATTCACCATATTGGTGTAGATAAGCTGGGCAAAATTGATTTTATTATTTCTCATTTGCAGAAAAATAGAAATATTGGCATTGAATCAAAAGTGGTAATTAACAGGAACATAAGGCATATTCCGATGATGGATTTTTCTATAAAAAAATCAGAAAAAAATTTAAAAAAAATATCTACGGTATGGAAAAAACTTATGGTGCCAAAATTTGGTAGGGGAGTTTTTGTAGAGACTGATAATTCTTATCACTTTATTGGAACTGAGCGGTTGCTCGACGAAAATGAGCTGGGTGAGTGGCTGGCTTACTGTCTATTATCTATTTCGGGAAATGCTGGAAGGTATAAAACATATGTTGATGTTCAATATGTGGCCTATTGTATCTTAAAAAATTCGATGTGCTTGAGAGTGTCGGAATATCCAAATTCTCATTTCAAGCCACAGGTGTGTTTAGAAATATAGTGTTATTTGCGCTAGAATGAAGTATGAACAATCTTAAAGTAGGGTTTTTTGGGGTGAAAAGTTGGGAAAGACCGATTATAGAAAGAGAGATTGTAGAGCTTGAGGCTGAAGGGGTAGGAATTTTTGAAGGTGAGTTGCAAGATAATATTGAATTGGCAAAAAGATACGAAGTGGTGTCAGTGTTTATTTACTCGATGGCGGATAAAAAAACTTTGGATAAGTTGCCAAACTTGAAAATGGTGGCGGCGAGGTCAACCGGAATTGATAATGTTGATTGTAAAGAATGTAATCGGCGAAAAATTGTGGTGGCCAACGTACCAGCTTATGGCTCATCAACAGTGGCGGAATACACAATGGCATTAATGCTCTCGGTGGCCAAAAGAATTGTGCCGGCACATCAGTCGGTGGAAAATGGTGAGTTTAGCCCGGAAGGGCTTACCGGAATTGATCTAGTTGGACGGACTTTGGGGGTAGTAGGAGTGGGTAGAATTGGTCAAAATGTGGTGAAGATGGCGAGGGCTTTTGGGATGAAAGTGCTAGGTGTGGAACAGCATCATGACAAGGCGTTGGCGAAGAAGTTGAAGTTTGATTATGTTGGTTTGGAAGAGTGTCTAAAAAAATCGGATGTGCTAACTATTCATGTTCCTGCCTGCAAAGAGACACACCATTTGATTAATCGAAAAAATATTAAATTGATGAAGCCGGGATCAATCCTGATTAATACCTCACGTGGGGCGGTAGTGGAGACGGAGGCAATTATTTGGGCGCTGAATAATAAAATTTTGTGGGGGGCAGGACTAGATGTGACTGAAGAAGAAGATAAGCTAGAAAATGTGGCGATGGTGACTAGCCGAGAGCCATCCAAAGATGATTTGCAGGAGGTGTTAAGCTACCATTTGCTACGCGATCGAGACGATGTGGTGTTTACACCCCACAATGCGTTTAATACTAAAGAGGCGATTGAGAGAATTATTCGGACTACGGTGGAGAATATAAATAAGTTCATCAAGTTAAAAAGTTCTTCAAGTTCGTAAAATTAGTATTGACAAATAATAATTTGTATACTATCATTGTATACACTTTAAAAATATGGAGCTAACCAAAACCGAAGGCTTTGAGTGGGATTTGGGAAATCAAAGTAAAAACAACTTATCTCATGGGGTAACTTGGGATGAGGCAGAGGAAGTTTTTAAAATAGTTCCATTGTTGATGTTTGCAGATGACAAACATTCAAAAAGTGAGATTCGGGAAGGAGTTTATGGAAAAACATCCAAGGGCCGACTGTTGGTTGTGATCTATACTATTAGGCACAATAAAATAAGAATAATTTCGGCTAGAGATCAAAATAAAAGAGAAAAAATGTTTTATAAAAAATATGAAAAATAAAATAAAAAAAATACCAATATTTAAAGATGAGGATCAAGAAAGGGAATTCTGGGCTAAAAATAGTTTTCTTGATTTTGTTGATTTAAAGAAGGTAATAGTAAACCCATCTTTGCCAAACCTAAAGTTTTCGACAAAGTCTGTGCTGATTAGGTTTCCTACTTCGCTTATTTCTGATTTAAAGATGATAGCCAACAAGAAAGATGTGCCATACCAATCTTTGATAAAAGTCTATCTGGCAGATATTGTAAAAAAAGAACTTGGTTCAATTTGAGATTTTTTGTTGATATACTGGAAGTCTAACTATGAAGATGGTAATAATTTGTGGAGGTGTGGGCACTAAAATGTGGCCGGAAAGTCGGCAGTCTTTACCAAAACATTTTTTGCCACTTATTAAGGGAAAGTCACTATTCCAGATAAATTGGGAGGATTTGCGTAAAAAGTTTGAAGCTAATGATATCTTTTTGCAGACAAACCCATTGCAAGCAGAGTTGGCACTAGGACAAGTATCAGAAATTAGCAGGGACAATATTCTGTTAGAGCCTGAGGTACGTAACACTGGTCCGGCAATTGGTTTAACGGCGGCACTTTTAGCTAGAAAAGGCTACGGAGATGAACCGTTTATGTTGATACAGGCTGATGATTTAAGAAAACCGGTGGAAAGACTGTTTGATATGGCGGAGGTATTGAATAAATTTGCTCTATCGACAAATAAGTATGTTACTGGGTGTATTAAACCGGATAGGGTCGTTCGTGGTGTGGATTATTTGGTTAAGGGGAAATTGTTGAGTAATGAAAATGGAGTAAATGTTTATGAAGTAGCAGATTTTATTGATCGGACAGAAGAAGATAAATTGCAAAAATATATGGGGACGGATGAATTGATGATTCACAGCAATCACACAACCATGACGCCAAACAATTATTTAAAAATGTACCAGAAATATCGGATGGACTGGTATGAGCCTCTAATGAAAGTGGTAAATGGTGGTGATGTGGACTTGAATTTTAGAGATATGCCAAAGGGAATGCAGGAAGAATTGACCCAGAAAGTTCACCGTGATGGTAACGGAATAATGGTGGAACTGCCTTTTGAGTGGATTGATTTTGGAACTTGGGAATCTTTAATTAATTACGAATTATTAATTAATAATTACGAATTAAAAAACGGAATAGAAATTCAAGCAAAAAATAATTATGTGAGGTCGAAAAAATATGTGGCGTTAGTTGGGGTCGAGGATTTGGTTGTAGTAGAAACGGATGATGCAATTTTAATTTGTAAAAAAGATCAAACTGGTAGGGTGGGGGAGATTGTGGATAAACTGAAGGCGGATGGAAAAAATGAGTTGGTTTAGAGATTTATGAGAATACATTTTTCGAAGCCAGGAAGAGACAGTTCGATTATTTCGGCTGGAGTGGTACCTAGGTTGGTAATTTGCATGCGTGAATTTTCCTCAACTAAAATGGGAGAATTGTCGTATGGATTTGGGTAGTGCGAAGTTGTTTGATTGTTAGATACAACATCGATTCTGACTTTTCCTAATTTGACTAGTTCACGAAAAGTTCCCCTGACAACTAATTGTGGAGGTGTTTGTTTACCAAGTTTGATTCTGGCACCATCAATTATTTGACCGGATAATCCAATAAACTTAAAAGTGATAAATTCAAGATCATAACCATCAATGGTTTGCGGTTGACTAGTATATTCTATTTGGCCTCTGATTCGACCAAAGGTGATTTCTCTTGACATAATGGTGTTGGAACTGGTAATTTTTTACCAAATCTTAGATCTTGGGTGTGTTTGCCGTTCATGATTGAATGAAATTGTTGATAATAACGAGGATCGGTTTTGTCGGTAATAAATTGTGGTGATATTTTTTCCATGTTGACAGTTTAGGTTAGAGTGAATGATAATTACAGGTGATGTCCGAAGAGACAGACAGAATAATTAATAGCTTGAGTAAATACGGTCTGGAGATAGACGAGTCCAGAATATACCTAATATTACTGGAAAACAGTGACTTGTCTGCACTGGAAATTAGTCGAAAATTGAAAATTGCCAGAACCAGAGTGTACCGGATTTTGGACAGATTAATTGAGAAAAGACTGGTAATTTTAAAACAAATGAGTGGTGGATTTAGATTTGTGGCTGATGATCCAGGAAAGATAGAAGAATTAATTATCCAAAAAGAAGTTGAGGTGCAGGAATTGAAAAATGGGGTAACTGATTTGGTAGATGAAATGAAAAATTTGGTAGGATTGCAAAAATCAAATTCGAAAGTGCTGTACTACCAAGGCCAAAGAGGATTGAGTCAAGTTAATTGGAATCTGCTACGGGCTACAGGTGGAGTATTGAGTTATGAAGTGGCGACAGCTGATGCCTATTTGCCAGAAATTGAGGCAGAAAAGCTGAGACAGGGGATAGTTGACCATAAAATACTAGTAAGAACAATTACGAACAAAACAAGGATAGAACCGTATACTAAGGTTGAAGAGTTGGTAAAAAACTTTTGGAAAATAAAATCAATTGATAGGAGTACTTTAGAAATTAGCGCTGATGTGTTTATTTACAACAATGTTTATTGTTGGTGTCAGTATATTGGTGGAGAGGAGGTGTTTTGTGTTGAAATTTATAATCAAAAGATGGCGGATATGCAAAGACAGTTGTTTGAGAGTCTGTGGAATCAGGCGAAAGTAATGAAAATCATCAATGAGAAAGGCGAAGCGAGAGTTTAGGGGGTGGGAATAAAGATAGTATAGACTTTAATCAAAAGAAATCCATTGATTCAAACTGAGTCATATATAGAATGGGAGCATGAAATATATTTTTGTAATTGGGGGGGTAGTGAGTGGTTTGGGTAAAGGAATTGTGGCATCATCTATAGGAATGCTTTTGAAAGCATCTGGTTTTAAGGTGAACATGATAAAAATTGATCCGTATTTGAATGTGGATGCCGGGACAATGCGACCGCAGGAACACGGAGAAACTTTTGTGACCGAAGATGGCGGGGAAATTGACCAGGATTTGGGAAATTACGAGAGATTTTTGAATCAAAATTTTTCCAAAGACAATAATATTACCTCTGGGAAAATTTATCAGACGATTATTAATAACGAGCGGGCGTTTAAATATGAGGGACGAGATGTGGAAATGATTCCGGATGTGCCAAATGAGGTGAAGAGGAGATTTTATGAATTAGAAAGTGGTTTTGATTTTGTCGTCGTAGAGATTGGGGGAAGCACTGGGGATATAGAAAACTTGCCATTTTTGTATGCGGCACGAGAGGTGGGGCGGGAGCGCAAGGCGATGTATGTGATGGTGACTTACGTGCCGTTTTTGAAAAATGTGGGTGAGCTAAAAACTAAACCAACTCAGCAGGCGATTGCCGAATTGAGGTCAACGGGTATTATTCCGGATATTTTGATAACCCGAAGCGAAATTGAACTGGATGAACCAAGGAGGGAGACTTTGGCCAAAAGATGTTTTTTGGAAAATGATGCAATTTTTGAGGATGCAGACTGTAAATCAATTTATGAAGTACCGTTAGTTTTGGAAAAACAAAAAATATTAAAAAAAATATTTAAGCATTTTAAAATAAAAAATAGAAAGGCTAATTTAGGAGAGTGGAAAAAATTAATTGTAGGGGCGCAAAGCATTGCGCCCGTACGAATAGCGTTGGTGGGAAAATATGTGAATCATGGGGGAGGGAAGCATGCTGATGTGTATGTGTCGGTAATGGAGGCGTTGAAGCATGGGGGAATTGCGAATAGTGTAAATTTACAGATTGATTCGATTTGCTCTGAAGAAGTTAATGAAGAAATGTTGAAAAAATATAGTGGCATTGTGGTGCCACAAGGATGGGGGAGCCGGGGGACGGAGGGAATTATTGAAACGGTGCGGATTGCTAGGGAGAACAAGATTCCTTATTTGGGTCTTTGTTTTGGAATGCAAATGGCAGTGATTGAATTTAGTCGAAACGTGCTGGGATTGAAAAATGCTAATTCGGAAGAGGTGGATCCGAAGACGAAATATCCGGTAGTGCATGTGATGCCGGATCAAAAAAAATATTTGGAAGCGCATCAATATGGTGGGACAATTAGATTGGGGGGTTGGCCATGTAAAGTTAAAAAAGGCAGTATTTTGGAATATATATATATGGATGTAGGGGCGCAATGCATTGCGCCCGTACAGGTGCAAGAAAGGCATCGTCATCGATATGAGGTGAACAATGAATTTAGAGAGCAGTTGGAAAAAGCGGGGATGGTGATTAGTGGCACCAGTCCAGATGGAAAATTGGTGGAGGCAATTGAATTAAAAAATCATCCCTTTTTTGTGGGGACACAGTTTCATCCGGAGTATAAGAGCCGACCGTTGGCTCCACATCCGATATTTGTGGAGTTTGTAAAAAAGTGTCGCGGATAACTAATCTCCGCAGAATATGCTCAAGTAATTAATTTGTTACATTTTTCTCTCTTGAAGATATTTATGCTTGAAATAAAATTACATTAGCAATCAATTATATTGAGCGCTAATGTTATTTATTTAAGAAAAAATATGGCCAAAACATCAAAAAAAATCGGCTCTATTGCTTCAAAGCTCCTAAAGAAAGATCTTTCTCGTAAAAAAGAAAAATCTGTCGCAGGTTCTGCTTTGAGACAAAGAAGAGGAAAATAAAAAACGGAAAGATTATTCATCCTCCCGTTTCTCATGTGCAACCTTATTATTAAGTAATGAGTTTGAGTTGTAAAGAGGATGTGTTATTAGTTAACTAGTAGTATGAATCTAAATTTAGGTGATATCGTTTATCACAAGGCAACGCTCAAAAGGTGTGTTATTAGTCGTATTGACGGTAATGATGTTTATGTCACCACGAAAGATGGTGATGCAAAGTGTTATTCGTCGGTTGAATTGTGGACAGAGGCTGAATATAAAGCAAGAGAGTAATTGGAGTGTTGTAAAAAAATCCCCCGCGGAGGCGGGGGTTTTAGTTTAAAAGAAATGTTTCTCTTATTTGAGTTCGACGGTGGCGCCTGCAGCTTCGAGTTTGGTCTTAGCATCGTTGGCGGCGTCTTTTTTCATGGTACCGAGGTTGGCTGGAGCAGCATCAACCATGTCTTTAGCTTCTTTCAAACCAAGTTCTGGTTTGAATTCGCGGACGACTTTGATGACGGCGATTTTGTTGGTGCCAGCATTGCTGATGACAACATCAAATTCGGTCTTCTCTTCGGCAACAGGAGCGGCAGCGGCGGCACCAGCGGCTGGAGCAGCAGCCATAGCGACAGCTTTGACATCGAATTTTTCTTCGAGAGCTTTAACGAGTTCGGACAATTCGAGAACTGAAAGTTCAGAAATGTCGGTTAGGATTTTTTCTAATTTTTTATCCATATTTTTATAAAAAAATTAATTAATAATTTATAAAAGACTATTAGAATAAACTTATTCAAAGAGGAAATTTAATTTCTCAGTGTATATAAGGATATTTGAGAACCATTTATCATTGATTTGATATTTTGGTTTTTTGATAAATGAAAAATGGTTAAATGGTTAAATTTTTTCCGATATGGCTTTAAGGGTCATGACCAGCTTGGTTTGGTTGTAGCGCATGGCATAGACCATTCTTTGAAGAGGATTCTTCAAACCGCCAATAAGTTGGGCAATGAGGGTAGATTTAGAAGGAAGCGATAGGAAAGCTTTGAGTTCGTCAGCAGACAAAAGTTTTTTGTCGTAAATACCGTATTTGAAAAAGGTTTTTTCTTTGGCTTTGTTGACAGAGTCAATTTCCTTGAGTGGAGCAATTTCGTCGGTATTGCTGTAGGCAATAGCGGTGGGACCAGTTAGGGTTTGGGGAAGAGAAATACCGAGCTTGAGAAGGGCGCGGTGAATAAGAGTATTTTTGACAACTTCAAGCTCACCACCAGTTTTTTTGACATTGGCACGGAGGGAAGCGACGTCAGCAGCGGTTAGACCTTGATATTGGATTAGGGCAGCTGATTTGGAGTCGGTTAATTTGACGACAACTTCATCAACCTTGTTGATACTTTTTGTTTTAGCGATAGATGGCATTTTTATTAAATTTAAAAATTTAAAATTTAAAAACGAAATAGCCTCGAAATTCGAGGCGTAGATAAAAGAATCTAGTTTTGGCCTCGGCGGGATTTATATCTTTTCAGAAAACCGGCTGTCTTCGGTAGGACAGGTGTGATTATAACAGAGTTTTGAAAAAAGTGGAATAGTTTGATTTATTGACAAATGTATATTGGAGTAATATACTAATTTAGAATGAAAATAATTCCTGAACCTATATTATTTGAGTGGGATGAAGGAAATATTGATAAAAATTTTATTAGACATAATGTAACTAATCAGGAGGCTGAGGAGGTTTTTAGTAATGAACCTCTGATAATAGCTTTAGACATTATTCATTCAGAAAGAGAACAAAGGTACAAAGGTCTGGGAAAAACAAATCAAAGTCGGTTGCTTTTTGTCTCTTTTACCAAAAGAGATGAAAAAATTAGAATTATTTCTATTAGAGATATGAATAAAAAGGAGAAAAATAATTATGAAAAAGTTTAAGAAAATACCAATATTTAAAAATGAAGACGAGGAAAGAGACTTTTGGGCGACTCATGATTCGACTGATTATGTTGATTGGTCAAAGGCAGAGAAAGCTATTTTCCCTAACCTAAAACCGTCAACTGTCTCAATTTCTTTAAGGTTGCCAGTGAGTTTGTTGGCCAGAATTAAGCAAACTGCCAATAAAAAAGATGTACCTTACCAATCGCTGATGAAGATATATTTGAGTGAGAGGATGGATAAAGAATCAAAAATTGTTTGACAGCTTTAGCTAAATTAGCTAAAATAGCTAATGATGACAACAGTAACGGCGACGTATGCCAAAAACAACTTTGGAAAACTAATGGATGATGTGATTAGTAAAAGAATTAAGGTGACTGTTAATCGGGGCAAAAAACCGGCTGTAATTATTTCACCAGTGTTTAATGACTATGAATTTAATTTGACCGATGAAGAAATTGATGGAATCGAAGCAGGGATGAAAGAATTTAGAGAATCGTTTAAAATGGATTTTGATAGATGAAAATATTTTTAGACTCTTGTGTAATTATAGAAAAAATAAAAGAGAGAATTTTGTTGAATCAAAAAGATGAGTATTGGATAAATGCAACTGTTTATGCTGAAGTTGGGTATGGGTTTTTGCGAATTGGAAAAAGCCTTGATGATTGGGAAATATGGTTGAAGATAAATAAAGTAAATTTGGTAGATATAGGATTACAAACAGCTAGAATATATACAAAATTAAAAATACTATTAAGACAAAGTCCAATTGATGAAAAAGATCTACTAATTGCTAGCAGTTGTGTTGAAGGAAGAGGAAAACTGTGGACATTAAATCGGAAACATTTTGAGCGAGTGCCTGGATTAGAACTGGTAGATTAGTTTGGGGTAAAATGAGTAGTGAGAAAAAGTTTAGGCAAATGGTTAATAGGAATTGGAGTGGCAACCATATTGGTGGCGGTGGGGTATTATTTTTGGCCGAGAGGGTGGATGGATCCAAAGGGGGAAGAAAAAGAAAAGATTGAGCAAAGTTTGCTGAGGTACGATTTTGATAGTCTACGGCAATCTTCAATCTACAAACTGCAATCTGCAGGAAATTTTAAAATATTGGGAAACTTAAAGCCTGTAGAAGATCGGAGAAAGCAACAAAAGTTGAAGTATGACCGTCAATTTGATACACGAGAAATTAGCTTTGAGAGTGATGGTAAAAAAGTGTCGGGAATGATCAATTATTTTCCTGAAAAAAACAGCTTGACGCCAGTAATAATAATGGTTCGGGGGTATGCGGAAAAGGCGGGGTATTACCCGGGGTCGGGGAGTTGGCGAGTAGCGGACAAATTGGCTGAGGCAGGTTATGCCACGGTTAGTTTGGATTTTTTGGGATATGGAAATTCGGATGGAGAATCCATTGATCCACTTGAGGCTAGATTTCACAAAGTGGCGGAAGTACTTGATTTAATTAATGCAGTTAAGCAATTGCCCTGGGTAGATAAAACTAAAATTGGAATTTGGGCACATAGTAATGGTGGGCAGATTGTGTTGTCGGTGTTGGAAATTACTGGAGAAAAGTATCCTGCTGTATTGTGGGCGCCAATGACCCAACCGTTTCCGGACAGTGTGTTGTCAACCATTGATGTTGATAGCCCAATAAAACAAATAATGGAGGATTTTGAGAAGCATTATGATGCCCGGCGATATGCGTTTGAAAATTATTATCAATGGATAAATGCGCCAATATTAATTCAGCAGGGGACGATTGATGATCAGGTCAAGCTTAGTTGGCAGGAAAAAGTGGTAACTAAATTAAAAAGTCTGGATAAAGATGCCACACTGGATGTGTATGAAGGAAGTGATCATAATTTGACGAAGGGGTGGAAAGAGGCGGTGGAGAGGGATATTGGATTTTTTGCTGATAATTTGAGATAATTGGCTATGAAACTATATTTTTCAGCACCTAGAGCCTATCGAGAAAAGTTTGGGGTTAACTATGAAAATATAATGAAAGTGTTGGTTAAGTCGGAATATAAAGTTACTGACAACGGTAGACTTAAATCACCATCAGGTGCATACAGCTCTTTATCAAAGAATGATAGATTGGGTCTATACAGAACGATGTTGAAAAATATTGAAAAGGCTGATATCTGTGTTTTTGAAGCATCTTTCCCCTCAACTTTACACATAGGTCATGAAATTACCGTTGCTCTCGAAAAGGGAAAGCCGGTAATTGTTTTACATACAGCAGACCATGAGCCGATACTTTTTACTGGAATACAGAATAATAAGGTCATTTGGATTGAATATGACGAATCAAATTTGATGCCAAAGTTGACGGAGGCATTGGAACAAGCAAGAAAGATAATTGATGTACGTTTCAACTTTTTTGTCAGCCCAAGAATTTTGTCTTATTTGGACTGGGTGGCAAAGAAAAGAATGATCCCACGCTCCGTATTTTTACGGGATCTGATTGAAAAGGAAATGAAGAAAGATAAAGATTATACCTAGTTCTAAATAATCTTTTTTCGAGTCAAGTATTGTTTGAAAGAGCTAATGTATCGGTTTAGTTTTAGGGTATCTTTTGTGGTGAGTATCTTTTTTTCAAGTGCAATCTTAATAAGGTTGTTATAATTTGAGATAACACTGATTTTAAGATCCAACTCACGACTAATAGCTTTTTCGAAGCCGTAACTATATATAATTTTGGCTTCAATTACCGAGCAACCAATGTCTGTAAAAAATTTTTTGGCTTGGAATAAGGTTAAGCCGGTTGACAGTACATCATCAATTAGGCATATGCGACTTCCTGCAGGTGGAAACTGGCCAACTAAGCGAGAGAGATTGTTGTTTTCAATTTTCTCTCTTCGACGAAGCATAATTAGTTTTTTTTGATGTCTGTCGGCTATTGCTGAGGCAAAGTAAGACCCGCCGCTTTCAATACCGCAGATATAATCAATATCGGAATAATTATTAGTTTCAGAAAGTAATTTATCAACGACGATTTGTCTTTTTTTTGGGTCGGAGGCAATAATTTCTAGATTTAGATTGATGTAAGTGAAAGCTTTAGTAGCATACTGAATGCTGGCAGTAGGAGAGTAATTGAAGACGTTTGGGTATTCAAGAAAGATTGATTCTAAACTTTCGTTTTTAGGAAACAATTGTTTTTTTAGATTTTTGAACATCTATGACAGTAATCATTATTCCAGGTGTTGGTCTTGTTTTCAAACACCAAAGGCAATTATTGTAGCATATTATCCGATAATTTGGTGATTTTTGATAAAAAATTAGAGGGTTGACTTAACTTTTTGCCAGTAGGGGGATTGACGACAAATTAGTGATGCGTCGGCGGGATTTTGTAAAAGTGACTTAACTATTTCTTCCAAGTAAATGGTGTTTTGAGAACCTTTGATAAGTATAGTGGAATTGGGCTTTAGATTCTGTTTGATGTATTCGTTAGCTTCAGACCAGTCGGTAAATTTGATGGCTTTGGCGCCAAAATATTGTCTAGTTTCAACCCCAACACTAATTATCGTGTCGGCTGATTTGAGGGCTTTTTGGTAAATTTTTTCGTGAGCGGATTTTGATTGGAGACCGAGCTCGCGCATATCACCAAGAATGGCGATTTTGGGCGAGGGGTATTTTGATAACACATCGAGCATTTCGGAACAGGCAAGTGGGGAGGAGTTATAGCTACTATCAATAATGGTGGAATTGCTAATCCCCTTAAAAACACTTGACCGGCTAGGTGGCAGAACCAGGTTTTTTTGGAGTGAATGAATGGCCTTCGATTTATCTATTTTAAAAATGTTGGCTAAATTGATAGCGGCAGAAACAGAAACGTCAAACGATTTTGGGGGAGCGTATTTTTTTAGATCAACATGGATTGGCTTGAGTTCAGTTTTTTTGGCAAGAGTTATTTGAGTGGTCGAGGAAACAATTGGATCCTGAGAATTGATGAGAGCATGGCCAGTTGAGGGAAGCGAGTTAATTAGATTAGCTTTTTCTTGGCCGATGTTTTTTAAAATTAATGGCTGTCTTTGATCGCCAGTGATGTTTTGGGATATAGTTTTGTCGAATTGCTGTGAATGAACTAAATTTACATTGAGAAAAATACCAATCGTTGGTCGGACTATTTTTAGGAGGTAGGACATGTTTTTGGGTTCATCAGGTTCGTCAATGCCCATTTCAAGCAAAAAAATATCGTATGATTGCCAGTTAGTTATGAGTTTGATGAGTGCGAGTAAGGTGTATTTTAGCCAGTCTATTGGGGAGTATGATGTGGCCTTGATACCGAGAATGCTAAAAGGAATGCCGGTTTCAGAATTACTACCACCATTAGTTTTGACATTAAAATAATCTTTAAGAACAGCTTCGCAGGCAGAGAGGGTGGAGGATTTACCGGCCGAACCAGTAATGCCGACAATGGTTAGCGTTTTGCCTTCGATTTTTTGAAGCAGCTTAACCTTGGAAATTTGGACTTTGGCTAGTACTCGAAAATAGTGGAGGATAAGAAGTGTGAGAGTTTTTTTCACTAGCTATATTATAATATGGATAATGGAAATAAAGCGAAAAAGGGTGTCGGCGGTGATTATTCAAGACAAAAAGATTTTATTGGTGCGGGGCAATAGTGGATTTTATAAAGATTTTTATTTTACACCAGGAGGCAGAGTGGAGGATGGTGAGTCTGATTTGGAGACATTAAAGAGGGAGTTGATGGAAGAGTTGTCGATTGAGTTGTTAAATTTTAGTAAATATATTGAATATCAAGCGCCGTTGCAAAATGATGGTGGGATGCAACAAATTGACTGTTATTTGATAACTATTGATATTGAAAAAATAAAACTGGCGAGTGAAATTGGGGAAATGAGGTGGTTTTTGCGAGCAGATTTTGAGAATAAAGATTTGGTAGTGTCGGAGAGTACCAAAAAGTTTTTGGTGCCGAAGTTGATCGAAGACGGGTTAATTTGAGAACAGATTTTGTGCCCGAAGGGCCAGGCCGGAGGCGACGGAAGTAAAATGGTCGGAGGTAACTATTTTATCGGCTCCAAAAATATGCCTTATTTGGTTGATAAACATGGGGACTTGGGAGGAGCCACCTGTGAGAATAACTTTATCGACTGTGGCTGGGGTAAGTCCGGCTTGAGTAATTGATTCAAAAATACATTTTTCTGATTCGATTAGTTCAGTTTCGATTGATGATTCGAAGTTGGCACGACTTAAAATTTGAGATAAGTAAAGCGATGGTCGTTTGAATTTGAAATCGTAGGAATCATTGTCTGATAAAGATATTTTGGCGGTGTCGACTGATTGAAAAAACTCAAAACCATAATCATTTTCAATCAGACTGATGAGATTATTAATGAGTGGAGGATTATTGGACTGGATTGACATGGTGCGGAGAGATTCAATATTTTTAATCGTTTTTTGGAGAGTGGTTTGGTACCAACTGTCAAAGGCGGAAAAAAAATGACGAGGAAAAGTGAATTTGCCATTGATAACTGTATCAGCACCGAAGTGGTGAAGTAGTTGAGATTTGACGAGTCGAGAGTCGAGTAGGTCACCACCAATGCCACGACCAGAAACGGCAATTATTTTTTTCTCGGGGAGTTTCATAATACAAACATCGAGGGTGCCACCACCAAAATCGTAGACTAAAATATTTTGGTTATCGGTAATATTAATGCCGTAGTTGAGGGCAGCGCCAACCGGTTCATATTCAAACTCAACATGCTTAAAGCCGGATTTAAGGGCAATTTGATGCATGCGGTCGAGGGCAATTTTGTTTTCAGCCGTACCAACGTAGCGGACTGGTCGACCAATAACAGCCGAGGTTAATTCATGGTCTAGTTCGGTTTCGGCGCGGGTTTTAATTTCGGTTAATAAAATAGTCAACAACTCTTCTAGAGTGTAAAATTTGCCAAAAATGCTGGTGCCGGTGAACAGTTGACTAGTTAAAACAGATTTGAGAGATTGAAGCAGACGACCACGACCACTGTCGTCGACCTCGATAATTTCGGGGACCCAGTCGGCTTTCATGACACCACTGCCAGTCGGAGTCATGACCTTGACCTTTTTGCTTGTTTCAACCAGTCTGAGTGGTACTGATTTTAAAGTGGAAAGATCGGTTAGATATCGATTAATAGCATCATAGCCAACTGATTGTTGATGTTCTGGATTGAGATAAATCAGTGAGCGGAGAATGAGAGGGTGAGGACTGTGTTTATCGATCGGGACAACTTGGGGAATGCCAGACCTGATAATAGATACAGACGAGTTTGAAGTGCCAAAATCAATGCCACAAAATGTAGGGGCGAGAGGGTTGGACATGTTGGAAAAGAGAGGTTATGATAGCACAAAAAAATGGCAAATAAATCATGCTATATTTAGGGATGGGAAAATGGGATGGATTAATCGCAAGAAAGGCAGGTGTTGGTGTAATGAGTGACCCTAGGGTTTTGAATGTAGCAGATTTTAGAAGTGAACATCCAAAAGGTGACAGGTTGGGGACACCTGGATTTATGGCTTCTACGCATGAGGATGATAAGAATCATGATTTAGTAGTAAAAGCGGGTTTAAAATTGAGTGATATTGATGGTGTGGCAACTGAAGGGGCGGCAATAACTAGGTTGCGTAAGAAAGTTTTTGATATTAGTGTGGCGGGGGTTGCTGTTCCAAGAGAAAATGGAAAACCTATAAATATTATGACTGACAATGTCGAGCCGGAAATGGCAAGGCTATTGGTAAATTTTTTGAAATTAAAAATAGCCGAAGCTCATATGGCAGGAATTGCGGTGGTCGATGTTAAAACCGATGCAATTTTGGTTGAAAATGATACGGATATGGAAATGGTTGATTATAGTGGGGCGATACTTTTGCCTGAGTGGTCTGGGTTGATATCTATATGGAAATGGCGAAATGATTTTGAAGAAGTATTAAATCAGAAAAAAGAAGTTGAAATGATTAAAGCAGAAAAAGCAGCTAAGTTAGCCAGCACTGAATTGCAGGGTTATGAAATTAGAACGTTGGGGGAAAAAATGATTAAGTTTGCAGAAGTGGTGGATATGGATAGTGGAGATGGCAACTCGGTGTTATGTGATGAAGTAAAAGGTTCGACATTATTTAAAAAGATGTTGGGAGCAGATTTGATGAAGAGGTTTCGGCACGAGACAGAGGTTGATTGGGAGGCTGAGACTTGGTTTTTGGGGTGGTTAACAGATAAACAGGCAGTAGATAGAAATAAAAAACGAGTTTTGGAAGCAGACAAGAAAGGGTGGAAAATAGTTAAAGATAGGGCTCTCGAACTTGGATTGATTGAAGTAAATCTATCTGAAGAAAAAGTGTTTGAGGTTGATAAAGATATTGTTGATATTTTAATTATGCATTATGGATTTGGTGTGGAAGATTTATTGGGGGGTGAGGAAATTGCTATTAAAAGAATGAATGCAGGAAGAACTTCGCAAGCAGGAATTATAAAAGAAGGTTATCATTCGATAATTGGGGCAGTTAATAAATACAGAGAAACGGAGTCTGTAACTGATGGTATGGATATAATTAAAGGCTTGGACGGTATGGCGACACATTTTTTGGACAACTTTTACGCTGAAGTTAGGGGGGATTGGTTTAAGTTTGCCAGATTATATGAAAACAAGTCACTTGATGGTGTTCGAAATGAAGAGTTCAATGGTTTTTTAAAAGATTCTATTGAGCAAATGGATAAAGCACTGAAAGTTGGTGACTATGATAGTTTGGCTGATATTGACTTAAACTTAACAACCAAAATGATGTAATAGGCCAACATTATTTTTAGTGTCTGGCCAACTCGTTTTGGAGAAACATGATAGTTTCGGATTTGAGGTGGCGACGGATGGTTTTAAATTTATCGGTTGGTAGGAGGGTATTGAGATCTTGATCAATTAAAGTTTGAGTTATTTTAGAGTTAATAAATTTAATTAATTTTTCAAAATATTTTTTGGGCGACAGACTAGTTCTCTCGATGATAATTTCTGGTAGGTAACGCAAGTTGTTCATAAAAAAGTGATGAATATCGTAAAGATCACGACCGGCAATTGATTGGTGCAAAATGTATCTGTCGGTTACAGCTACTAATTTGTTGGCAAAAATAGTTTCGGAAGTTTGGCAATTAATTGTTCGATTAATTTCAGCTAAAAAAAATGGGGCATAACGGTTTGATTTGACCTGAAAATTTAAGGCATCAATTTTTAAAGTATTACGTTGATTGGCGGTATTTTGGTATTTAACAAAAAATTCGAGAGTTTTTTGGCTTTCTTGACTAATAGTTAGGTCGTTCTTTTTAAATAATTGGTGAAATTCGGTACGAAGTCTGGCTTCGGATACTCCTGGTTTTTGATCAAAGTCTAAATCTATAGAAAAACGATCAAGAATTCCCATAAGTGAGGCACAGGTGCCGCCTTTAAAATAGAGTGACTGGGAAAGTAGGGGGTTGTCGATAATTTCCGTAAGAACTCGAAATAAATAGGCTTTGTGAATTGCATCTTCTGGTCTGACGGTAATCATTGTGAGTAAACCTCCTGTTGAATTTGTTTAACCTGGTCCCAATTAATAATACTACCGGCATCAAAATGGAAGTTGGGCTGGAAATATAGTAGATCGGCAACAGCTCGGGCGGAAGAGGCGATGAGGACACCGTTTGGTAGTTGGGTAATGCCTGCGGTGTTATGAAGATATTGTGATTTGAGCTGACGGCTGAGAAAAGTGTGTTGATTGAGAATAATATTTTGAGAAAGACTGGAAACAAAAGTAATTTTGGTAGGGGAATGATTGATTAGACCGTTTTGGGACAAAACAGTCTCGGTGGTGAGATAACAGTAGCGATTAAAGAGTCGGTAGCCTAGTTCGGTAGTGTCGAGTTTTTGGGGATCAATAGTGCTGTAAACACCTTTGTAGATGCGAAAAAGAGACTTTTTTTGGGTGTAACGGCTAACAGTTTGACGGAGAGTGTTCTGGTTGTAAATACCCCACAAAATGCGAAGGTCGGCGGTGTGGAAGATCTTTTGTGGTTGCTGAAGTAAAATGGATAGTTTGTTTATCATATACGAATATGTATATGATAACATAACTATGTTGGGGTGTCAAGGGAAATAAAAATCCCCCTCGGGGGAGGGGGATTGAAAATTTAAATAGATTCCTGCCTTCGCAGGAATGACTTGTTATTTTAGGACCTCGACTTTGACTGATGGGCCCATGGTGGCACAAAGAGCCAATTTTTTGATACGAATTGGTTTGACAACCTTGATGAGTTCAGCCACATTGGCACTGAGCTCTTCGACCGGTTGGGAAACTTTTCCAACAATGATATGAACAACCGGAGCTTTTTTCTCGGTTTTGATCATGGTTTTGGCTACTGACAGCTTTTTGACAGCTTCTTCGGGTTTGTCGGTTAAGGTGCCACTCTTGGGATTGGGCATTAAACCTTTGGGACCAAGAACCTTGGCAAAAGGTAAAAGCTTGGGCATGGTGGCGGGAGTGGCGATAAGAATATCAAAATCGACTTTACCGTCTTTGATTTCAGCCAAAATAGCATCGTTTAAGATGACGATTTTTTTGCTGGCTGTTTCGAGGTGGGGGAAGACAATTTCACCTAAGTTACCCTCTTCGGTCACAGTGATGTGAGCTTCGATTTTGCCTTCAAATTTGGAGAAAGAAGTTTCTTTGACCAATTTGGCAGCGTCTTTGATGGGGTAAAATTTGGCTACGTCAACCTTTTTCTTGGCGGTTTGATATTTTTTGCCGCGAACTTTGGCAGTTCTTTTTCCGCCAGAGGCGGATCCGCCTTCGGCGGAAACGGTCTCCTCATTAACGATTTCGGGATTTACTCCAGTTTCTTCGACGGATTCTGAAGCCTTGTGATCAATTACTTGATCTTCCACAACAAGCTTTTTCTTTTTGTTTTCTTGTGAGGTTTTGCTCATATGATTTGGAAAATTATAAGTGGGTAATTATAACAGATAACCGTTGGTTATTTCCTGTTTATTCCGTATTCAATACATTTTTTGCATGACGAAAAACGGGCAATTGGTACGATTAAACCGTCGGCGGTTGTTATAGGAACTACATGACTTAGCCTTCGACAACCTTCACCCAACAGGTCACAACCCAAACCGTAGCTATTAAACTTAGCTGTCCCATCGGTGACTTCGTCAACCTCGACAACTGTAAGGTGTGAATATCTTGTTTCAGTAGCTGGATTTAGTTCTGGCAAGCCTTTTGGCATATGGAAAGTTAATCTCTAAAAAACTTATCTTGCATATTTTCATTGCCGGTTACTCGACAGGAACTGCAACCAGGAACACATGTCCCTTTAAAGCCGATGATTGTTGGTAATTTAGTTAGCCCCATCCTGCCTTGAGGCATTGGCTCTACGAGGTATTCATGACCGGCATTTTCACAGCAAGTAGTGACACCTCCAGGGGTAAAATGACACTCTAAATTATTCGATCGTTCAGGTAAACTTGTTTGGGAGCCCTCAAAGAGGTGTTTGTAGTTTTCTCTAAATCCCTTGGTTGTTTCCATAAGGATTTTTAAATTGATTAACCAACAATCTCAAAACCCATGGAGCGGGCGGTGCCGGTGACCATGCGCTTGGCGGCCTCAATGTCTTGGGTATTTAAATCGGACATTTTGTCGGTAGCGACCTTGGTGATTTGGTCTTGGGTAATTATGCCGATTTTCTCACGACCGGTGGTACCAGAACCTTTGGTGATACCGGTAATTTTTTTGATCATGTCAGAAACTGGTGGTTTTTTGATGATGAAATCAAAAGATCTATCCTCGTAAATAGTGATTAAAGCAGGAATCAAAGAACCTTTCATGTCTTTGGTGCGTTCGTTGAATTCGTTGCAGAAATCCATGATTTTGATACCTTGAGGACCGAGAGCAGTACCAACTGGAGGAGCGGGATTGGCCATGCCGGCCTGGAGAGCGAGCTTAACAACTGTTTTTATTTTTTTTGCCATAGTTTGAAAAATTTATAGTCCTAAAGTGAAGCCTCTGGTTCACGACAGAGCTTGAGGAATGTTGGTATTATCTAATAAATTGCGGTAAAAGTCTAGGAATCGAATCAACCTTGTTTGTTTTTTAGACGAGCTTGGGTTTTTTCTGCCGAGGAGTTATGCTGTATCTGTTCGAAAGCTACTTGACTGGCACTTATTGTTGGGTCGTAAGTGACAAATCCGTCGTGAGTGCGCCTTGTTGCTAGATTATGTTTATTTAACTCGTAATACTTAGTTCGAACTTTAGTTTCCAAAATTGCTAGTGGTGTGCCGTTGCCGACCTCACCACAAAGAGGTGCGAAGGTACTTGTCCATATTTCCCCAAGATCGGTTCGTCTAAAAGCATTGCCTTCAGTAATTTTTTGAGCGACAGAGGTGGCGAATATATTGATAATCTCACCTTTTTTTCGATTAAATCCGGGCATAGATTAAAGCTCTTTGGTTACTTGCAAGAAATCAAGTTCAACTGGGGTTTCGCGCTCGAAGAAAGAGACGAGAACACGAAGACGGCCACGTTCTTGATCGATAGTATCAATAGTACCAATGTAGTCGGTAAAGGGACCATTGGTGATTTTGACGACATCGCCCTGAGCAAACGGAGTTTGGAATTTGGGCTTGTCTTCAACGACACCTTTGATAATGACATCAACTTCAGCCTGGGAAATGGGAGTGGGCTGATTTTCAATACCGATAAAGCCAGTGACACCTTGGGTGGTGCGAACAGTGATCCAGGAATCATCATTGAGAGCCATTTGGATTAAGACATAACCGGGGAAAGTTTTTTCTTGGGTTTTGACTTTTTGACCACGGCGGATAACCATTTTGGATTGAATTGGGACAATGGCTTGAAAAATTTGATCTTCCAAACCCATGGTTTTGATACGGATTTTTAGAGCATCAATAACTTTGTATTCGTGACCAGAATAGGTATTGAGGACATACCAGGCAGCATCAAAGGAAGGTTCGAGAGGAGAGAGTTTGAATAAGTAGTCTTTGTTTTTGGTCTTAGTAGAGTTATTTGGCATATTATTTTTTAATTGTTGGCTTGGTTGTAGGAAGAATTGGTGGAAATTTGTCGGGGGTGGGGGTAGCAGTGCTGATAACAGTTGGTGCTACGGTTTGTTTATTTTGGCCCAAAAGGGCGATTGATTGAGTAAAAATATAATCGAAACCCCCTAAAATCAGGGAGATGATGATGGAGATTGATATTACCACAAATGTGAGCTGAATTAAAGACTGTCGAGAAGGCCAAGTTATATTTTTAAATTCGGCTCTGACTTCAGAGAGAAACTTAACGATTTGACGCATGAGGTATTGTACCTTATATATCGTTGTTAATAAATCGATAAATTTGGTAGAATTTGGGTAATAATTGTTAATAATATAAATGTTTGACAATCTTCGAGATTTGCACGACGCAGTTAATACATCAGCTCAGGGTTTTGATAAGCAGAAATTTATTGCCAGATTTGGTGATAAAACTATTAGAACTGGTATATCTTTGCCCGATTCGCCTGGTATCAGGATAGGAGAAGTGTCGATTGTAGGAGAGTATGAAAGATTAAATGGTTTAATAACCAATGCTCAAGAAGCTGGAGATACTAGTGGATATGCGAGAGCGGTATATGATTTAGCATTATTTGTTGGTAAAGAGATGGGTATGACGAGAAAAGGTGGTGGTGATATGGGTAACACCGATCAGGAGGCAGCTAGAGTTTTGTATCAAACACCTTTGAATGATGAAGTAATGACAAAGTTGGGAAATGGTGAAGATTGGGTGATGGTGGCAGATACGTTCACTAACAATCCGATGGTGATACATGCTAGTGGTGATCCTGGTCAGGTAATTCTGTCGAAAGGATTTGCTGGTGGTACGGCTGATGAAATAAATTTTAGAGGGTGTAGTTTTGTTACTGCAAAAGTTGCTCAAGGAGTAGATACTTCTAATGTATATGGTACAAGGAAGAGGCACAGTCCTTCAGTTGTAGAAATACATTTAAAAGGGTTCAAACAACCAGAGAATGCTTTTGAAGTGAAAATGCAGACGGGAGATTTTGATTGGGATGCACATAAAATTAGTGAATAGTTGGTGTTGCTTGTGACTTGTTACGGGACGGGTTGACCATTATTAACTGTACATTTGTTATGTACATATGAATATTGTTAGTAGTACAAAATTGAGAAGTAATTTGGCAGTTACCTTAGGTAAGGTTAAAAAAGAAAAGTATAGGTTGATTAGTGTGAGAGGCAAGGTGAAGTTTGGTGTGCTTGATTTTGAGTATTTAAAGAATTTATTAAAAGGAGTTAATGAGAAAATGTTGATTGAGCTGGAGAAAGCGCAAAGGGAGTTTGAGTAAGTGTATAAATAAATTGTTCAGGGTGTTTGAGGGGGATTGGGGATACATTGTTACACTAGTTAATAGTTGACGGGCACTTGGGGTGGCGGATAAGATAGAAGTCATCCACTATGGATAGTGGATTGTTAATTTTTATATAGATTCCCGCTTTCGCGGGAATGACAGACAAAAATGTTATGTCCTTATTGCGGTTTTGATGAAAGCAACGTCCTTGAGTCGCGGGATGCGATGGAAGGCAAGGCCACTAGGCGTCGAAGGGAGTGTGTCAAGTGTGCCAAGCGGTTCACAACCTATGAAAAGGTGGGCAGTATTGAATTGAAGGTGGTCAAAAAGGATGGATCAGTTGAAGATTATCAACGAGAAAAACTAGAGAGATGTTTTGAGAGGGCTTTGTGGCGGGTGACGGCAGATGAACGACAAAAATTGATTGATGAAATAGAAATGAAGCTTCTTAACTGGAAGAGTGTGGAAATCCCTTCTAAAGAAATTGGGAAGTTGGTGATGGATATTTTGAAAAAAACTGACCCGGTGGCGTATATCCGGTTTGCGACGATTTATTTGGATATTAAAGAGGTGGGGGAGTTTAAGAAGATTGTAGAGGAGTTTAAAAAATGACTAATTACAAATTACTAATTACTAATTAAAAAAGATGCCGCTGCGCGGGGCTTTATATGAACGATTTAAACCAAAGAAATAATCAGATTAACGGTGCTGAATTAAAAGAACCGATGCTGTCGCCAAACGCAAAGTATATTGCCGAAACAAGATATGCAATGAAGGACGAGTCGGGGAAGGTGGTGGAAACTGCCAAGGATATTTTTTGGAGAGTGGCGAGTAACATAGCCAAGGGCGATGAGAATTTTCAATCTACAAACTTCAATCTTCAATCAAATATAGAGCAGCAGGCTAAAGTGTTTTATGAAATGATGGCCGAGCAAAAATTTTTTCCAAACACACCTTGTTTGGTGAATGCTGGCAAAAAACATCAACAATTATCAGCTTGTTTT
Source organism: Candidatus Shapirobacteria bacterium (assembly GCA_018062705.1). Classification (GTDB taxonomy): domain Bacteria; phylum Patescibacteriota; class Microgenomatia; order UBA12405; family UBA12405; genus JAGORQ01. The sequence continues at coordinate 6,026 of JAGORQ010000003.1, read as the reverse complement.
GTGTTGCCAATTGATGATTCGATGGAATCGATACTGGAAACAATGACGGATATGGCCAAAATCCATAAAAGTGGTGGAGGCACTGGGTTTTCGTTCACTCGATTGAGACCAAGTGGAGACTATATTGCCACATCGGGTGGGACGACTGTTGGGCCGGTAAGTTTTATGCAGGCCTACAATGATGTAACTAGTCAGATCAAGCAAGGTGGAGTACGTAGGGGGGCAAATATGGGCATGTTGTCGGTAGATCATCCAGATGTATTGAGATTTGCGGTAGTAAAACTGGATGAATATTCGTTGACTAACTTCAATATTTCTCTGGCGATAACTAACAAGTTTATGGATCAAATTGAGCCAGATAAAAGATTTGTGAGCGACGAGTCCTTTCCCGAAGAAGTAGTGGAAAAAATTAGGGAAGCAGAAGGATTGCGAGATGTTGATTTGCGATTGAGGACAATTGAACAATGGATTGTAAAACTTTATGATTGGGCTAAGGCCACAAATGAGGGTGAAGGTTATGAATTGATAAATCCACGAAATTGTAAGGTAGTGATGAAGTTGAACGCCTACAAAGTATTTAATTTGGTAACTCGACTGGCTTGGCAATATGGTGATCCGGGGTTGGTATTTATTGACAGAATGAATGATGCTAACAGTAACCCAGTGCCAAAGTTGGGTAGAATTGAAGCTACCAATCCGTGTGGGGAGCAACCATTGTTGCCGTATGATGCGTGTAATTTGGGGTCGATAAATGTTTCCAAATTTATTATAGAGAAAGATTTGGAAACAGAAACTAGAAACGAGAAACTAGAAACTGGAATAATACGAAGAGATATTGACTGGGATGAGTTGGCGAGGGTGGTACACGAGGCAATTCATTTTTTGGATAATGTGGTGGAGGTAAACGAGTTTCCGGTGCAAAAAATCCGGGATATGGTGTCGAAAACCCGTAGGATTGGGTTGGGAGTGATGGGATTTGCAGATATGTTGTTTAAATTGGGAGTTCGTTACGATTCAGAAGAAGGAATTGTATGGGCGAGAAAATTGATGAAATTTATTAATGAAGAGTCAAGAAAAGAAACTGTTGAATTGGCCAAAACTAGGGGGGTGTTTCCCGCTTGGGAGGTGTCGGTGTTTCTCGGAACTGATTACCGACCACGCAATATGGCATTAACAACGATTGCTCCAACCGGAACAATCAGCATGATTGCCGACTGTAGTAGTGGAGTGGAACCGGCATTTAGTTTGGGTTTTCAAAAGAATACGGTGGAAGGCAAAACTCTATATATGATGAACCCAGTGTTTGTAGAAGAATTGAAAAGACGTGATTTATATAATGATCAACTCTTGGACAAGATTGTCAAAAATGGAGGTAAGCTGTCAGGAATGGAGGAGTTGCCAGATGATATAAAAAATATATTTAGGACGGCTTTGGAGATTACGCCGGAATGGCATGTAAAGCTTCAGGCCGCATTTCAGGAATTCACAGATAATGCAGTCAGTAAAACAATTAATTTTCCCAAAGAAGCGACAGTCGAAGATGTGCGAACTGCCTATAGATTGGCCTATTCTCTAGGGACCAAGGGGATCACAATTTATCGAAGTGGAAGTAGAGAGAAAGAAGTGATTGCACCGGTCACAGAAAAGAAACTAGAAACGAGAAACGAGAAACTAGAAGTAAGTTTGAAGTTGGCTAGCAAGAAGAAGACGCCGGAGGCGGCCAGGGGGGTGAGATTTAGAAAAACTTCTGATGTAGGGAAGGTGTATACCTCAGTATTTTTTGAGGAAGGGGATGGTCCGGTAGAAATTTTTGTAACTCTAGGGAAGTCGGGTGGTTATATGGCCGGCTCGGCTGAAGTGACGGGTCGATTGGCATCACTGGCATTAAAATATGGAGCCAGTTTGGATGAGTTGGCTGACGAATTGGTAGGAATATCTTGTGGCCAGAGAGTGGGGACGGGGCCAAATGCAATTTTGAGCATGTTTGATGCAGTGGGTAAGTCATTACTCGAAGTATCGAGAGGTGAACAATTGGCAATGTTTGAAGAGGAGAAAAATCCAATTGAAGTAGGGGCGCAAAGCATTGCGCCCGTACAGAAAAATATATTATCGGAAATTAGATCTAAACAGGCAGAAAGTGAAAGTAAATTTAGCTCGTGCCCGGATTGTGGTAGTCCATTGTATGCCGAAGAAGGGTGTTTTAAATGCAGTAATTCATTTTGTGGTTATTCGAAATGCTCATGAGTATTACTACTAAAACTGGCGATGATGGGAAGAGTAGATGGAGCGGGAAAGTAGTGGTGAAGGATTCGCCACTACTGGAGGCGGTAGGAACATTAGACGAGTTGCAGGCATCATTGGGGGTGCTAAGTGCTAAGTCCACAGTGCTAAGTAAAATTCAGAAAGACCTTTATGAAATAATGGGGGTGATCGCCTATGGCTCGATCTTCAATCTTCAAACTTCAATCTTCAATCTGGAGAAAGAAACGCAAGAGTTAGAAAAAAACTTAGGTCCAATCACTGGTTTTTTGATTTTTAAAAATAAAGAGGCGAGGGAAATTAATTGGGTGAGGACAGTGTGTCGACGATGTGAGAGACGATTGGTGACATTGAGCCAAAGCCAACAAATAGATCCAAACATACTTATATATATCAATAGATTGTCAGATTATTTATTTATGATGGCCCGCCTTCGCGAGGAAGCTACGGCGAGGTAAACCAGTAAATATGAACAATGATTTTCAAGAATTTTTAAATAAAAAAAGTGATATGTTTGAAGTATTTTGTGATTGTGGCAACAAATATTATGTATTTGTAACTTTGGCGGGAGGGTACTCAGTTTGTAGAACATGTGGGAAGAAGCACTTTGAACTATCATGCAAACATTGTGAGTCGGGGATGACTTATGTTGAAGGAAGAAAAGAGTTAGATTTGGTTAGAAATAGCTGGAAGTGTGTTGAGTGTAATGATTGGAATGAGAGTATACCAACTTTAGTTTTGACTGGTTATCAAAAAGATGAGATTCCTAGTGAGGTATGGAAGGAAAATAATAGTCGAAAGTTGTTGGCAGGGTGGGTGTTTAAACTAATTATTCTAGTAGTGGTGGGAAGTTATATTTATTTTAATTTTATTTTGAAATAAAATTTTATTTTGAACTAGGGTGGAATTCCCTGACAGTGCCGCTACGGTAACAGTCCGAGCCCTAAATCTTGCCTAACGGTAGGTAAACTTACGAGCATTAAGTAATATGGTTTTTACTAGACAAAAAGAGTATTTGATAAGTGATATAAAAAGACAGGGGCAGGTTGAGTTGGCCCTGGTTTACCGAGAAAATGGAAGAGGTAAAAAAGAACATGAGAGAATTAGTCCGTACAAGCTAAAATTTGATAAAAATGGCGAACCAAATTTTGATTACGGTAGAGATACATTTTTAAAACAGGCTGAAGCTGATGGGATGAGGTCTGTATGGGAGTTGGCACAGGAAAAAAAATGTGTGATTTGGGCAAGTCCGCCGGGAGGGCCAGAGAATTATCCTGAGGGTCGATTGGTGGTGGGTTGGGTTATAAAAAAAGGTGATGAGACAGAGATAGATTGTCGGGGGATCCCGATTTTGGAAAATGGAGAAAATATTAAAAAGATGGTGGATGATTTGCTTAATCGGGGCGGAGTAGTGATGGATGAAATTATGAACGTAGAAGATTTGAGACGAGAGGCGGTTGGGGTTGATTGTGAAAGTTGGGAACAGTTTATTAATTTGTGTGAGGATGTATTTGGAAATCATAAAGTGTGGGAAAAAATAAAACGAGGGGAAGATGTGGCAGAGACAAGAGAGACTGAGCGAGTGGTGGTGAATGTAATGAAAGAATTGGAAGTAAGAGGGTATAGTAATAATCCACTATTCTTTGAAATGGTAATGTTAAGACAAGGATATTCCCTGATGGGGAACAATCACGGGGATACAAATATTTCTTCATCTGTTGGGTTGATTAGCCCCTTTAACCGGTTATTTAGCTTGTCGTCGGCAGTATCCTCGGAAAGTTTGGATCCGCGATTGCAGTATTGTGAAGTACATAAGGTGCATTTTTTGAAGAAAAGAGGTCGGTGTCCCAAGTGTAAGGGGTAAACATAATGAAATAGGGTAAAATGGGGTATGGTGGTAATGTCAAATACAAGACAATCGGAAATTTCGTTACATACTGATTTGACTTATAACCAAGAGAATAGATATGCCGCATTGCAACGTAATGAGGCTTACTCAAAAGTTTGTGATGTCTTGTTGGGAAAAACTCATGGTCAATTTTTGGTATATGGAGGTATGGCGATGATGGTGGAAAAAGATGACGTATTGCCTATTTTAGATTCAAGTACTACCATAACATCCGACATGGTTACTGTAGGTGGGACTTTGGATGAAAAGCTAGACTCACCTAGGAATTCTGACATTGATTTAATGGTGGATGAAATTGGAGAGGTTGATCAACTGATTGGTTTGCTACGAGAAAAACTGGGTGAAAAATATAAAGTTTTAGCTAGTAACTTAACCGACTATCCGAGAATTGACGTAGTCCAAAATGGTGTAGAGGTGATGTCAATTTCGGATTTAAAGACAAGTGTCGGGACGGTTAAGAAAATTAATGAAGCTTTGGGAGTGGAAAATATAGGTAGTGATTTGGAAATATATATGAAGGCAAAGTTGTTAAAAAATGATATGGACCCAATACTGGTAAGCAATGATGGTGCGGGGTTAATAATGTTTTCTGGTAGAGAAGGCGCGACCGACTTAATTGAAATTAATGAGCAATCAATTTATCGACCGGAAGTGGCTGATGTATTGTCTGAGCAAGGAAATAGAGAGTTGGCTCAAGTGGTGATGAGGGAGTGGGCTTACAATGTAGGAAAAGTGGCGGTGATGACTCAGTTTGGGATGAGAATGGAACCTAGTCAGCAAGAGGTTTGGAGGCAAGAGGTGGTGGACAATAGTGATTGGGTGAAAATGAATTCTGATATCATGAGGAATTTTTCGAGACGGATTGTTAAGGCAATAAATGGGAACTTTGGCTGGTTTAAAATGGCGGCGGTAAATTTTGGAATATTAAGTTGGTATTCAGAGGAATTAGATAAGGAAATGTTGGAAATATATAACACTCCGGTTAGATGGCAACAAATGACAGATCAAGCTAATGAAATGGATAAAAAGATGGGTGAAGGAGTCCCACACTCAATTGATGATTTTGTGGCACTAGTATTGGATGGAGTAGGTGGGAGTAGAAGAACTGAGATTGAAGTAGAATTTAGGAAGAACTGGAATCCGGGAGATATGAGCGGAGTAGCATTTGCTACAGGTAAGAAAATAAAAACAGTATAATAGGTTGTGGAAACAGAGATTAAAAAAATACTAACCTCAAGTGATGTAGCGTTTGTGATTGGTTTGCCGGAGAGTGGTAGATCGTATCTGATGAGAGAGATGGGGAAGAAAAATGGCTGGTTGGTAGTTGATATTCCGGCTGAGATTGAGCCTGATTTGGATAATTTTAGCGGAGTAATTGTCGTAAATTCTTTGGATTCTATAACAAATGATAAGAGAATGGTGATCTGGCGAAAAATGATTACTTATTATCATCACAATCCAGGCAAGGTAAAGTTTGTGTTGGGACAGGGTTGCGAGGAGGTGAGTGGGATAAAAGAACTTTTAGGAAATTTTTATCTATATTATTTACAAAATCGGGTATGGTTTAATATTGAAGGAATATATCGACCGATTATTGGGCACAAAGTTATAGATAGTGTGGTTGAAGCGACATTTGAGGTGTTGTGGGAGTGTTTGAGTGAGACTAGCCAAATTCAATTAATGGATCTGGTGCGCGGAAAACCGAAAAATTTTGGTGATTACTTGACTAAAACCGGTTTGGTGGCTGATGGAAAAGCATTTACGCCACTTTTTTTTGAGTGGTTAAAACGAAAGTTGGGTGAAAAAAAGCAGGAGATTTCTGAGAAAGAGGGAAAGTTGTGGCTAAATGGGAATATTG